>JAYTIO010000053.1:0-2598 GCA_043731805.1 Pedosphaera sp.
CGCGGTGGAGACGTATGGGGATTTGTTCGAGTCGCGGCAGATGGAGAAATGTTATCTCGCCATCGTCCACGGGAAACCGCGCGAGGCCGAGTGGACGTGCCGCCTGCCGCTGAGTTCCAACCCCGAGGCGATTGGGTCGGTGCGGGTGGATGAGCGCGCGGGCAAGGAGTGCGAAACTTTCTTCCGTGCGCTGCGCTCGAAGGGTGGCTACACGCTGGTGGAAGCGCATCCGCACACGGGCCGGCAGCACCAGCTCCGCGTTCACCTCGACGCCGCAGGCCACGGCATTTTAGGCGACCCGCTCTACGGGCCGTCGTCGCGGGAAGCGGCTTTCACGCGGCCGCCGCTGGCCTTGCGCTCGGTGGAGCTGGCCTACCGCGACCCGTTCACGAAGCGGCGGGTCGGCATCCAGGCCCCGACGGAGGCGTGGCTGAAGAAGTTTGGTTTCCCGCTGCCGCCGGCAAAGGTTGTCGCCCCGCCGCAGTAAGCGGGTAACGGCTGAGGCTGTGCGAGCGCAGGCCGACTTCCTTCTCCCTTCCCCGGAGGAGGGTAGAAGGTGGCCGCAGGCCGGATGAGGGGTGGGGCCACCAACGCCGGCGCACGTAACCCCTCATCCCGCCCTCTCCCCTCATCCGATGAAGGAAGAGGGAGAAGCCGCGTGGAAGCTACGTGCCTGCGCAGTCCCCCACGCCACGACGCAACGCGGCAGGGCTGGAAGGGCTTCACTGGCTGCCCAACATCCAAGAGCCCAAAGGTTTGACCCCACCCGCGCGCCGTCGCCAGACTGGGCGCAACGATGCACGGCGCAACCTTCCTCCAAGACCTCGCCATCGTGATGATGGCGGCGGCGTTGGTGACGGTGCTTTTCCACAAGCTCCGGCTGCCGGTCGTGCTCGGCTACATCCTCGCGGGCGTGCTCATCGGGCCACACGTCTTGCCCAAGCCGCTCATCTCCGACGAGACGACCATCCGGACGCTGTCCGAACTGGGCATCGTCTTCCTCATGTTCTCGCTCGGGCTGGAGTTTAGCTTCCGCCGGCTGCGCAAGGTCGGCGCGACCGCGCTCATCGCCGCGCCGCTGGAAATCCTGCTGATGATTCTCGTCGGCTACGAAATCGGCCAGTGGTTCGGCTGGTCGCGCATGGACTCGCTCTTCCTCGGCGCGATGATTTCCATCTCCTCGACCACCATCATCGTGAAGGCGCTGCAAGAGGCGCGGCTCACGAAGGAGCCGTTCGCGCAGGTCATCTTCGGCATCCTGATCGTGGAAGACATCCTCGCCATCGTGCTGCTGGCGTTGCTCTCCGGCATCGCGATGACGGGCGCGCTGAAGGCCGGCGAAGTGGCGGACACGCTGGGGCGGCTGGGGATTTTCCTCGTGGTCGCCGTCGTGTTAGGCCTGCTGCTGGTGCCGCGCCTGCTGGGCTGGGTGACGAAGTTCCGCAGCAACGAAGTCCTGCTCGTCACCGTGCTGGGCCTGTGTTTCGGCGTGTCGCTGCTGGCGCTCAAGCTCGGCTACAGCGTGGCGCTCGGCGCGTTCATCATCGGCGCGGTGGTGGCGGAGGCGCGCGAGATTGGGCGCATCGAGATGCTCACCAGCTCGCTGCGCGACCTCTTCTGCGCGGTCTTCTTCGTCGCCATCGGTCTGCTCATCGAGCCGCGCATGCTGGCAGAACACTGGCTGCCCATCGTCGTCATCACGGCGGCGGTGGTCCTCGGCAAGTCGGTGGCGTGCGCGGGCGGCGCGTTCGTGGCGGGACACGACAACTGGACTTCGGTGCGCGTGGGCAACGGCCTCGGGCAGATTGGCGAGTTCTCCTTCATCATCGCGGCGCTGGGCTTGCAATTGAAGGTGACGAGCGAATTCCTCTACCCCATCGCCGTGGCGGTGTCGGTCATCACGGCGTTCCTCACGCCGCTGCGGCTGCGGCGCTCCGACGACCTCGTGGCCTGGTGGGGCCGCCACGCGCCGCGCGCGCTGACGAACTACCTGGACCTCTACACCGAGTGGCTGGGGCGTTTCCGCGAGCACCGCAAGCCAGGCTTCGTGAGCCGGCTGGTGCAGAAGTGGTTTTGGCAGATGGGGCTGAACAGCGTCCTCACGGCGGCGGTGTTCATCGTCGCCGTCTTTCTCGCGCAACGGAAACCCGCGTGGCTGCCGAAGTTTCCCGGCGGAGAGATTGGCTTGAACGCCTTCCTCTGGCTCGGCGCGACGGTGCTGTCGCTGCCCTTGCTCATCGCAAACTTCCGCAAGCTGCAAGCGCTCGGCCTGCTCGTGGCGGAGGTCAGCGTGCGCCCGGCGGTGGCGGGCGAGGCCACGGCGAACATCCGGGCCTTCATCGCGCAAGCTATCCCGCTCGCGGGCGCGGTGGGGCTGGCGTTGCTGGTGATGGCGCTGAGTTCGCCGTTGCTGCCGCCGCTGGAGGTGCTGTTGGTGCTGCTGCTCATCGTGGCGCTGGTGATGTGGGTCTGGTGGCGGGCGTTCGTGAAGTGGCATTCCAAGGCGCAGGTCGCGCTGATCGAGACCTTCGAGCGCCCGCCACCCCCGCGTCCCGAGAGCACCACGCAGTTCTTCCGGCTCCTGTCCCACGCGCAAAT
>JAYTIO010000054.1:0-5844 GCA_043731805.1 Pedosphaera sp.
AGCACGCCGGCGACCTGGTCGGGCTTCACGGCGAGGATGAGAATGTGCGCGGCCTTGCAGACGGCGAGGCTGCTGGGCATGGGCTTGACGCCCGTCTCGGTGACGAAGGCCTGCCGCGCCGCCTCCATCACGTCGCTGGCGATGATGCTCCGGGCGCTGGTGAGCTTGGCGGCGATGAAACCGCGCGCGAGGGCGGTCGCCATCTTGCCCGCGCCGAGGAAACCAATCGTGAGTTCAGAGGCCATGTGGCGGGGTTTGTAACAAGTGGCGGGGCGGGGCGGAAGGCTAATTCCCCGCCGCCTCGCTTGCCACCGCCGGGCGCGTCGCGAATACTCCGCCCCGTGAGCCTCACCATCACCCAACTCACCAACGACCTGCTCGCCTCCTACGCGCGCGTCGGTGGCATCAACCACCTCGACGGCAAGAACCTCCCGTCCAAGACCGCCATCGCCGGCATCACCGTGGACTTGCTGCGCCTCCTCTTCCCCGGCTTCTTCGAGGAGAAGCCGCTGCACTCCTCCGAGCTGAAGGTCGAGACCGCCATCCTCATGGACGCGGTGCAAGGGCGCTTGGAGGACGAGTTGTTGAAGTGCCTCGCATACCGCCCCCGCGACGGCGCGAAGAAGTCCGACCAACGCGCCGAAGCCCGCCACCTCACCCTCGCCTTCCTCGGCTGCCTCCCCCGCCTGCGCGAAGTCCTCCAGACCGACGCCGAGGCCGCCTTCAACGGCGACCCCGCCGCGTTGAGCACCGAGGAAGTCATCGTCGCCTACCCCTTTATGGAAGCCATCGCCGTGCAGCGCATGGCCCACGAACTCTACCGCCAAGACATCGTCCTCCTCCCCCGCATCATGACCGAGTGGGCGCACAGCCGCAGCGGCATGGACCTGCACCCCGGCGCGCGCATCGGCACCCACTTCTTTGTGGACCACTGCACCGGCACGGTCATCGGCGAGACCAGCACCATCGGCCACCATGTGAAGATGTATCAAGGCGTCGGCCTCGTCGCCCGCTCGCTCGCCGGCGGGCAGGCGCTGAAAGGGCAGAAGCGCCACCCCACCATCGAGGACCACGTCACCATCTACGCGGGCGCGACCATCGTGGGGGGCGAGACCGTCATCGGCGCGCACAGCACCGTGGGGGCGAACGTCTTCCTCATGCACAGCGTCCCGCCGCACTCCCTCGTGCTCTACGAGGAAGTGAACGTGAAGGTCCTCGACAAGACCCAGCGCGAGAAGAGCCGCGCGGACTTCCAGATTTGAAGCGCCGGTGTCCCTGC
Source organism: Pedosphaera sp. (assembly GCA_043731805.1). Taxonomy (GTDB): domain Bacteria; phylum Verrucomicrobiota; class Verrucomicrobiia; order Limisphaerales; family SXTU01; genus SXTU01. The sequence continues at coordinate 1,280 of JAYTIO010000054.1, forward strand.
GGGTGAGCCGGTGGGAGAGTGAGAAAGTGAGAAAGTGGGAGAGTGAGAAAGTGAGCAGGGGAGAAGCACACGCGCCCTCCCCCACTCTCAACTCTCAACCTTCAACTCTCAACCTCCCCCCTACCCCACCACCACCGCTCGCTCCGCGCTCATCGGCCCATAGCCGCCGCTGTTATGCCCCTGCCCCTTGAGCAGATACGTCCCCGCCGCCAGACCGCTCGCGCTGTATTCGTGGTTCGTCGAGAGATCCACCACCTTCACAAAGGCCGCCTCCCCAGGACCCTTGCGATAGAAGTCAAACGTCGCCGCACCCGTGGAGGCCAGCCCCGCCGTCAGCTCGCCCGGCGCGGCTGATCCCGCGTGCGTGAACGTCGCCACCCCCGGCGGCGCGGCCGGCGGCGAGTAAGTCGTGGGGATGGTCGCGCGGATCAGGTCCCCATGCGCCGTGCCTTCGGGGAAGAGGATCACCGCCGCCGCATACCACGCCACATTGTCCGCATTGAGCACGCCGCACAACGCGTTGAGCACCTTCTCCTGCGCCGACCACGATCCCTCCGCCAGCGTCTCCTGCTTGAGCAACGTCTCCACCGCCAGCCGCCGCGCCTTGAAGAGCGTCAGCGTGATGGGCACTGGCGGCGTGCCCGGCTCCGTGATGGGCACCCACGCCGCGTCCGCCCCTTCCCAGCCGGACTCCACCGCGCAGACATCCGTGAGCAGCGCCGGACGGCCATTGCTCTCGAAGCGGATGTTGCGAAAATACGCGAGCTTGGCGGCGTCATTGCGCCACTTGCCCTTGGCCAGCGCGAAGGTTTGCCTCGCCAGCGTGACGATCAGCCCGAGCTGGACATCCAGCTCCCCGCGCTTGCCGTTCAAATCCGACTCCCGGTCCTGCGCTACCTCCTTCTGCGTGATGATGGCCGCGAGCCGCGCCTCCCACACCGGCAGCGTCATCTCCTCCAGCACCAGCGGCGTGCCGATCTGCGTCTGCGCGGCAAACGTGGCCAGACCGCGCGTGTAGGCGAATTCATTGAGGTCGTTCATAAGGGATTCCTTCCGGCGCGGCTGCTGGGACACCCGCAAAGGTGCATGGAGAACCCGGCGACCCGAAAGGGCAGCCAAAGGGTTAAGGTCCCCCATTCAAAGTGCATGGGTGGAGTTCACTTGATTCCCCCCTTCGGGTCAATGCTTTTTAGCAACAATCGTGTGCCAGAACATTTTGCCTGGCTGCCTCATGTTCCAAACCCACTGCCTCCCATGATGAAGTCATCCATCAGCCTTCAAGACCGACCGCTTGAGCCAAGCAATCACACCGGCACATCCGGCAACGACCTCAGAACACCCGGCAACGACTTCAGAACACCCGGCAACCACCTCAGAACACCCGGCAACGACTTAGCAATACGCGGCAACGACTTCAGAACACACGGCAACGACCTCAGAACACCCGGCAACCACCTCGGAACACCCGGCAACGAGTTCACAATACTAGGCAACGACAACTGAATGCTATGCAACTACAAGGCCATACCAGTCAATGACTTCGGCACACAATGCACCGACCTCCAAAGCCAACGCAGCACGTTCTCTCCTCTCAACTTTCAACCTTCAACTCTCAACCAACTCCTTCCCCGCCCCTCACCCATCCAGCGGACTCCGCACCCCCAGCCCCGGCCTCTGCATGACATGGGTGTAAATCTGCGTCGTGGATACATCCGCATGGCCCAGCAACTCCTGCAACGTGCGGATGTCGTAGCCATTCTCCAGCAGATGGGTGGCGAAGGAATGCCGCAGCACATGGGGCGTGACCGGCTTCGTCAGCCCCGTTGCTTTCCCAGCAGCCTTCACCGCCCGCTGCACCGTATCCTCCAGCAAATGATGCCGCCGTCGTTCCCCCGACGCCGGGTCGAGGGAAAGGGCATTCATGGCAAACACCCACTGCCAGCCCCATTCGCCCGCCGCCGCCGGATACTTCCGCGCCAGCGCGTCGGGCAGCCAGACCCGCCCCTGTCCGCACGCCGCATCCGCCTGATGCCCCTGCTGGCGCCGCACCAGATGCGCCCGCAACAACTCCACCAGGGACTCCGGCACCATCGTCACCCGATCCTTGTCCCCCTTGCCGCTCCGCACGGCAATCTGCCGCCGCTCCAAGTCCAGGTCCTTCACCCGGAGCCGCAGCAGTTCCATCAACCGCATTCCCGTGCCATACAACAAACGCACCGGCAGTTGAAACTCCGGGGCCAGCGCCGCCAGCAGGCGTTTCACCTCCCCCTGGCTCAACACCACCGGCAGGCGTTGCGGGCGCTTGGCCCGCTCAAACGCCATCCCCTCCTCCAACGGCACGCCCAGCACGTCCTGATAAGCGAACACCAGTGCATTGAGCGCCTGATTCTGCGTGGACGCCGCCACCTGCCGCGCCGCCGCCAGATGCGTGAGAAACGCCTGCACCTCCGCCGCCCCCAGCTCCCGGGGATGCCGCCACTGCCCGCCCTGCTTGTGGAAAATCAGAAACCGCCGCAGCCAGCCCCAATACGCCTCCTCTGTGCGAACCGACAGGTGCTTGAAGCGGCAAACCTCGTGAAACTGCTCGCGCAAGCGCGCCTTGGGATTGGGCACCAGCCGCTCCCGTCCTGCGGTTTTACACGGTTCAATATGTGTGGCGGCGGACATGGCTGAAACGGTGGAAATGGTGCTGGACAGGCCATCATTCGTCAATAAACTCCGTCCCATGTTCACCGCACAACTGACTTTGCTAGACCGCAAAGTGCGGTCGAATACCTGTTAGGCGGCTTCGAGTATTTCGCGGTCAACAAAAACAAAACAAACAAAGGACACGTTATGAGCAAAGGAAGTTCCGGCGGTGGCGGAGGCAAAGGCGGCGGTGGTGGTGGTGGTGGTGGTGGTGGCGGAGGAGGCAAAGGCGGAGGAGGAGGTGGTGGTGGTGGCAAGGGCGGCGGCAGCGGTAGCGGTGGTGGCGGCGGTGGCAAGGGCGGTGGCGGTGGCTGGCCGAGCACAACCGGCAATTCATCTGGCGGTGGGAGGTCGAACGCCCCCGCCGGAGGTAAGTAGATTAGCGAGTGACAATGTTGCCGCCTAACCATGCGCTGCAGCGAACAGCCGCCCCGCTCTTCCGTTCGGAGCGGGGCGGCAATTCGAGAGTGCCTCGTGCGCTCAACCGTTCCTGTCGGCGGCTGTCGCTGAGCTTGGGTCGTTAGGCAGCACTACACGCTTATGAAAAACCTACACCTCATGTTGGCGATTGTTCTCGCCGTCGGTGTCACCACGATTACTGGCTGCACACCGCCACAGCCGCCCGAACCGAAAATTGACGGCGCGTGGCGTTACGAAGCCCCGATTGCCAAGCAGGAGATTTTTGGAGGCGACAGAGTTGTTACCGAGAGAGTTGACCTGAAGCTCGCGCCCGACGGAAAGGTTGACCTCAAGTGGAAGCACGGAGAGCAGGAGGTGGATTCGATTCAGGGGGACTGGAAGCGTCAGGGCGATTTGCTTGTGATGACGCGCCCGGATAGCAGCTTCGGAGTATTTCGGATTGTGGCTGTCGAGCAGGCGGAGCTTCGAGTCCTGACACGCGCCGGCAAGCTGTATCGCCTTACACGGATGCCCTGATTTGTTATGACCGTGCTGCCTAACCATGCGCTGCAGCGCCTATGAGGGTTGTCAACAGTTGCGTGTAGGGATGAATGGTTTTCTTGGGTCGTGAGGCGTTGCTACCCGGAGCCCAATTTAATGAGAAACCCTGAAAACCACTTTGTCCACCGCACGGGTTGGTTGCGCGCCTCTGTCCTCGGTGCCAACGACGGCATTGTATCCACGGCCAGCTTGATTTTGGGCGTCGCCACCGCCCAGTCCAGCCACAGCAGTATTGTTGTCGCTGGCCTCGCCGGATTGATTGCCGGCGCGATGTCAATGGCCGCAGGCGAGTATGTCTCCGTCAGCTCGCAGGCAGATACCGAGCGCGCCGACCTCGACCGGGAACGGATCGAGTTGGCCAACGACCACGCCCTCGAACTCGCCGAGTTGGCCGCCATCTATGTCGCGCGCGGTCTGGATGCTGAACTTGCCCACCAAGTCGCCACCCAGTTGATGGCCCATGACGCGCTCGGCGCGCACGCCCGCGACGAGTTGGGCATTTCCGATACCCTGAGTGCCCGGCCCATTCAGGCAGCCCTGGCATCCGCTGGAGCTTTTGCCGTGGGTGCAGCCCTGCCACTCCTGCTGGTTGTCATGGTGCCACGCTCCGCGCTGGTCTGGACGGTTTCGGGTGCTTCGCTCGTCTTTCTCGCATCGCTGGGTGCTTTGGCGGCGCGCACCGGAGGAGCGCCGGTGGGGAGGGCCATGGTTCGGGTTACTTTTTGGGGTGCTTTGGCAATGGCACTAACGGCCGCAGTAGGGGCTCTTTTCGGTGCGACTCCATGAGCGCGTTTCCTCCCTGCGCTGCAACGACTAACCCTGCGCTGCAATCGCACGCCCTCGTGGGCCGGTCGCTGAGCTTGGGTCGTTAGGCACGTTCACGCCGCAATCTGCTTCCTCGGCGCGAAGTCCGCGCA
>JAYTIO010000055.1:0-9535 GCA_043731805.1 Pedosphaera sp.
AACCCCGCGCTGCGCCGCCACACCGTGCATCGCGAAATCAAGTAAGCTCTATGCCCCGCAAGACCAATACCGACAAGAAGGACGCCAAAGGCCGCAGCATGGAGAAGCGCGCTCCCCGTCCCAAGCCCAAACTGGAGTTCACCCTCGACGCGATTGACTACAAGAACGTCACCCTGCTGAAGCAGTTCGTCACCGACAACGGCCGCATTCTGCCGCGCAAATACACCGGTCTCCCCGCGCAGTTCCAGCGCCGCGTGACGACCGCCATCAAGCGCGCCCGGCAGATGCTGTTGATGAAGTAGGCTTTCACCCTCCGCCTCTGGCCCCGTGCCGAGGCGGAGTTTTTGTGTCCATCGCCTGCAAACAATTTGCATGAAGCGTCGCCGCCCGGTATCAATCCTCCCATGAACCAGCTTCCGTTCACCGCGAGACCTGCCGGCGTTCCTCCCTCTCCCGGCGGGAGAGGGAGAGCGGCCACGCTCGCAAAGGTGAGCTGCGTTTTGGCATTGCTACTCATTCCGCTCTTCCGCTTCACCGCCTGCACCCGCGCCGCCGAACCCACCACCAAGCTCCGCGTCCTCACCAGCTTCCTCCCCGTCTATTGCTTCACTGCGAACATCGCCGGCGACCTCGCCGAGGTCGAAAACCTCCTCCCCGCCAACGTCGGCCCGCACGATTACCAGTTCGCCCCGCGCGAGTTGCGCAAGCTCACCAGTGCGCAGCTCTTCATTGTGAACGGCCACGGCATGGAAGACTGGCTGGCAAAGGCGACGAAGGCCGCGAAAGGCACCAAGACCGCCACCGTCATCGAAGCCTTCGGCAATGTGCCCAAGACCAATCTCGTCACTGAACTCCCGCACATCCACCTGCCCGGCGAGCACGCGCACCATCACGACGGCGGAGCTAACCCCCACCTCTGGCTCGACCCCACGCTCGCCGCGCACGCCGTCACAAACATCCTCACCGCCCTCCAGCAGGCGGACCCGAAGAACGCCTCCGGTTACGCCGCCAACGCCGCCCGCTACGTCGAGCGCCTGCACGCCCTCGACACTGACCTCACCACCGCGCTCGCGCCTTTCAAAGGCCACCGCATCGTCACCTACCACCACGCCTTTCCCTACTTCACCCGCCGCTACGGCCTCGACCTCGTCGGCGTCATCGAGGAGGTGCCCGACACCGAGCCGTCGCCCAAGTATCTCGCCGCCCTGCTCAAGGTCATGCGCGAGAAGGACGTGAAAGTCATCTTCACCGAGCCGCAATTCTCCCCCAAGCTCGCCCAGCGCATCTCCCGCGACGCCAAAGTCCCCGTCGCCGAACTCGACACCCTCGAAACCGGCCCGCTCAAGCCCACCGCCTACGAGGAAGGCCTCCGCCGGAACCTCAACACGCTGCTGAAGCATCTCAAGTGACGCACACCACCTGCAGCCACTCCGCCGCTGACATCGCCGTCTCCGTGCGCGACCTGCGCGTCACGCTCGGCGGGCAGCAGGTGTTGCGCGGCGTGAACCTCCACCTGCATCGCGGGCAGCTCGTCGCGCTCATCGGCCCGAACGGCTCGGGGAAGACCACGCTCTTGCGCGCCATCGTCGGCCTGCAAAAGCCCGACTCCGGCGACGTGCGCCTCTTCGGTGAGAGCGATTTGAAGAAGGCCCTGCCGCGCGTCGGCTACGTGCCGCAACGCCTCGCGCTGGACCGCAGCTTCATCCTGAGCGTCCGCGAGTTTCTCGCCTTGCGCCTGCGCGAGACGCAGCACTGGTTCTGGCAGCGCCACCGCGACACCGACGACCGCCTCCGCGCCGCGATGGCCGAGCTGGGCGCCGAGTCGCTGCTGGACCGCCCCATCGCCGCGCTTTCCGGCGGCCAGCTTCAGCGCGTGCTCATCGTCTTCGCCCTGCTCAAGAACCCCGACCTCCTGCTGCTCGACGAACCCACCGCTGGCGTGGACTCGCCCGGCGAAGAATCCTTCTACGACCTCATCGGTGAAGTGCATCGCAAGCACAAGCTCACCGTCGTGCTCGTCTCCCACGACCTCTCGATGGTCTATCGCCACGCCTCGTGGGTCTATGCGCTCAACGGCGTCGTCTGCTGCGAAGGCTCGCCCGAGCACGTCATGAACGCCGACTCGCTCAAGGAAGCCTACGGCCTGAACGTCACGCCGTATCAGCATCACCACAACCACTCGCACGGACCTGGCGGAGGGGCTGCCCAATGAACCTGCTCTCCGACATTGAACCCTTCATGCTCCGCGCCTTCGCGGTGGCCGTCGTTATGGGGCCGTTGTGTGCGCTCCTCGGCGTGTTTGTCACCGCGCGGCGGATGGCCTTCTTCAGCGATACCATCGCTCACGGCGCGCTGGCGGGCATCGCGCTGGGCTTCCTGCTCGGCTTCGAGGACCCGACGTGGCCGATGGTATTCTTCAGCCTGCTCGTGGCCGCAGCGATTCTCTGGCTGAAGGAACACACGGAGCTGCTCACCGACACCATCATGGCGCTGCTGCTCTCCGGCTCCGTGGCGTTCGGCATCATCGTGTTGAGCATGCTGAAGAACAAACGCGGCGAGCTGCACCGCTACCTCTTCGGCGACATCCTCAGCGTCGGCCCGGACGACGTGTGGCTCGCCGTGGTGTTGTGCGCCGCCATCGGCGCGTGGCTGTTCACGAAGCTGAGTCCGCTGGCGCTGCTCACGGCCAGCGAGGACCTCGCGCACGTCTGCGGCGTGCGCACGCGCTGGCTGAACTACGCTTTCGTGCTCGTGCTCACCGTGGTCGTGTCGTTGAGCATCCGTCTGCTGGGCATCATCCTCGTCACCTCGCTCGTCGTCATCCCGCCAGCCGCCGCGCGCAACCTCGCGCGCAACCTCCGCCAGCAAATCATTCTCAGCCTCATCATCGGCCTATTCGGCGGCGCGGCCGGCACGGTGGCGAGCTACCACTGGGACATCCCCTGCGGCCCGGCCATCGTGATGGCGTGCATCGTGGTGTTCATCGCATCGCTGGTGGCGAGCAAGCTCTGGCTGAACAAACCTGCCTCCACATGAAGAAGCCGGCTCGATCTCACGCCCACGACCACGCCGCCGAGCCATTGTCCGACCTGACTTCGCGGCTGCGGCAGCAGGCGCAACGCGTCACCGGGCCTCGCCAGGCCATCCTCGCGTTGCTGCGCGAGCATCGGCACCCGATGACGAACAAGGAAATCCACGCCGCGCTGGCGAAGGGTGACTGCGACCTCGCGACCCTCTACCGCTCCATGCACCTGCTCGAAGGCATGGGCATGGTGAAGCGCTTCGACTTCGGCGACGGCGTGGCGCGCTTCGAGTTGGTCACGGGCGACGCGCACGCACACCACCATCACCTGGTCTGCACCTGCTGCGCGGACATCGTGGAGATTGACGACTGCTTCGCGGACGAGTTGGAGAAACGCGTCGCCGCCTCGCACGGCTTTAAGAGCGTGACGCACAAGCTGGAGTTCTTCGGCGTGTGCCCGGAGTGCCAGAAGGCAGGGCACTCGCATGAGCAGACCAAGCGCGCGCGGCGCAAGCCGTGCGGGTGCTGAGATGCTTGGCCACAGATGAAACACAGATAGGGCGTCTGTGCTTTGCCTATCTGTGTTCAATCTGTGTTTCATCTGTGGCCAAAAAGCATTCCTCTGCGGCCTTTGAAGCGGCACAAACCGCTTGACCACTGCCGCCTGCCGCCAAGACCTTCGCGGCATGAAATCCCAAACCTCGCCCGCGTTGCGCGTCCAGTTCTGGGGCACGCGCGGCTCCCTCGCCAAGCCCGGCCGCGCCACCGTCCGGTATGGCGGCAACACCGCCTGCGTGCAGATCACCTCCGCCACTGGCGCGCTCGTGGTGTTGGATTGCGGGACCGGGATCCATGATCTGGGCCGCACGCTCATGGAGAGTGGGAAGCAACCCTTGCGCGGCCACCTGCTCATCAGCCACACGCACTGGGACCACATTCAGGGCCTGCCCTTCTTCGCGCCGCTCTTCGTCACCGGCAACGAGTGGGACATCTACGCGCCGCGCGGGCTGGGGCAGTCCTTGCGCGAGACGCTGGCGGGGCAGATGCAATACCCCTACTTCCCCGTGGCGCTGGAGCAGATGGGCGCGACCATTCGCTACCACGAACTGGTCGAGGGCGAGTTCAACCTCGAAGACCTCAAGGTCACGACGCACTACCTGAATCACCCGGCGCTGACGCTGGGCTACCGCATCGAGAGCAGCGGCGCAGCGGTCGTTTACGCCTGCGACCACGAGCCTTTCTCCAAGCCTGCGGAAGTGACGAGCCGCGAGTTCAACCCGCGTGACCAACGGCACATCGAGTTCCTCACCGGGGCCGACCTCGTCATCCACGACGCACAATACACGGCGGCGGAATACCCGCAAAAGCTCGGCTGGGGCCACAGCCCGATGGAATACGCGATGGACGTGTGCCGCGCTGCCGGAGTGAAGCGCCTCGCCCTCACGCACCACGACCCGCTCCGCGACGACGACGCGATTGACCAGCTCGTGGCGGCAGTGCGCGCGACCAAGGCCGATGCGACCTCACCGTTGGAAGTCTTCGCCGCCGCTGACGGGATGGTGGTGGAGCTTGCCGCCAACGCCGTGCCGCCGAGCGAGGTTTCCACCCCCGCTTCGTCTGCGGTGGTCAGCGACTCGGGCGGCCTCGTTGAACATTCTGTGCTGCTGGCCGTGGCCGATCCCGTGCACGCCAGCGCACTGGCCGAGGCCGCGCGCTCGCATCGCCTGCGGGTTCTCGAAGCGAAAGACGGCGCGAGCGCGTGGCGCATGGCGCGCGCGGAGCATCCGTCGCTGGTCATCGTCGAGCAATCGCTGCCGGGCAATGACGACTTCGCCGTCTGCCGGGCCTTGCGTGGAGCCAGCCCGCCGGACACGAACGAGGTGCCGGTCGTCGTCCTTGCCAACGAGGAGAATCGCCCGGCTGGCGAGGCCGCCGGCGTGACCGACTGGCTCACGCCGCCCTTCTCTCCTACTTACGCGCGCACGCACATGCAGGCGTGGATCATGCGCACCACCTGCCGCTGGCAACGCGCCGCGAAGCCGCCTGACGAAACCCAACGCCTCGTCTCGCTGCGTGGCTTGAACCTGCTCGATACCGCGCCTCACGAACGCTTCGAGCGCCTCACACGGCTCGCCAAATCACTCGCCGACGTGCCCATCGCCTTCATCGCGTTCGTGGACGAGAACCGCCAGTGGTTCATGTCCTGCCAGGGCCTGTCCTCGAAAGAGACGCCGCGCGAAGTGGCCTTCTGCGCCCACGTCGTCGTGCTCCGGCAGGTGCTCATCATCCCTGACACACTGCTGGACGCGCGCTTCGCCGAGAACCCGCTGGTGACGGAAAGCCCCCGCATCCGTTTCTACGCCGGCTTTCCCCTCATCTTACCGGACGGGAGCTGCATCGGCACGCTCTGCTTCGTGGACATCCTCCCGAGACAATTCTCCGACGCCATGCTGCGCGGATTCCAAGACCTCGCTGATGTAGTCCGGCAAGAGATCGCGAAGGGAACTAACGCGGTCGGCTGAACGCCGCCGGCGGGGCGGTCTCCCTCAATTCGCTGGGCCCCAGATTTTCTCCAACACCTCGTGCAGCGTCGGGTCGTGCTCCTTCAACTCCGCGCGGACGAACGGGTAGAAGTCGTTCCGGTAGAGGTAAGCCTCCGTGCCCTCGGCGAAGTATTCCTTGTGATTGGTCAGGCCGTAGTGCTTCACCTTCTTGCCGGTGTAGAGGAGCACGCTTTCGTAAGTGCCGGCGGCCTTGGCCTTCTCATAGGCGGCGATGATCTCGGGGTTTTCGAAGCTGAGAATCTGGTCGTGATAACCGTGCGCCAGCTCGTGGAGGATGACGGCAGGGTGCTTGAGCATCTGCCCGCGCGAGAACAGTTCCTTGGCCTGCGTGATGTGGACCTTGTGCGTCAGGCGCGGGTCATGGCCGTTGGCGACGAGCCAACTCTTGCTCGGGTGATACTGCATGGTCTTGAGCAGCGGGTGGCTGTGCTCGATCCAGATCTCGATGGTCTGCATCTTCTTCAACGGCTCGGCCGGCACGAGGATTTTGATGCGCTGCAAATGGTTGGCCAGCATCGTGAGCGCCTTCGCGCCTTCCTCCCGCTGCTCGCCGTCAATGAGCGCCGGCTCGACGTGGACCTTCCACCCCTCGATGTCACGGACGATGGGGTCGAAGCGCACGGGCGGCGGGGCCTTGGCCTTGGCCGCAGCCTTCGCGTCGCCGGCCTGGGCGGAAGCGGTGGAGGCGGTGAAGGGCAGCAGGCCCGCGACGAGGAAGACGAACAAGTGGCGCATAGTTCTAAGGCTGTTTCTCTGAAAACGACGGACGCAATACCTTCCCCAGCGCCCGGACGCGAGCTTCATCCGGCCGGTCGTCCGCCCCGAGCGTGGGCTGGAGCCAGCCGCCTTCGTCGTGCTCGTTCCAGCCGTAAATGATGATGGCGTTGGCGGGATTGAGGTCGCGGTTTGCTTTCGTCCACTCGACCGCCTCGCGGATATGCGCGGCGAGTTCGTCAGGCGTGGCGGTCACTGAGTCAATGAGCGGCTTCTGTTGCGCGGCCGGCGTGCGGTCGGGCGTGGCGGGAACTTCCGGCAGCCACGAGGGCGGGCGTTCGTTGCGCGGGCGCGTATCCCAACCCGCGCTGGCGAAGGTGACGCTCGGGATACGGAGCGCGCGGCATTTCTCCCAGCGGTCGCGGCGGATGAGCGCGCACTGCTCGGCGTAACCCGGCTGCGTCATGCTGTAACTGCCGCCGCGCGCATAGGCGGAGAGGGCATCGAAGCCGAGTGCGGCCATGTCCTGCGCGTCCTGCGCCGGATTCCAGCCCATCAACACGAGATACGGTGGCTTCAGGCCGGCGGCGCTGGTTTGGCGTTTCAACTCGTCCCACTCGGCCTTGCCCAGCTTGGTGGTCTTCACGAATACAAACAGCAGCGGGCGACCATCGAGCACGGTCTGGTAATCGGGCTGCCGGAAATGCTCCACCAGTCTGGGCCAGCCTTGCACGCCCGCCTTGTCGAGCCGTGCGCCTTCCTCGACCAGGCAATAGCAGACGCCCCGCTTGTCCTTCGCGGCGAGGTAACGATTCAAGGCGATGTGCATCCCCGGAGCCTCCTCCCAGTAATCAACGAAGGCCCAATAGTTCAGCCCCGCCTGCGCGGCATACGCCAGCTCCTGCTCGACGATGGCCGGCGCATCGCCGTTGATGCTCACCTTGTCCGCGCCGACGACGCGCGCGAACCACGGCAGGCGGAAGTGATACTTCGGCGGCCCCAGCGACGCCTCCACCGCCTTGACCACGCCGCCGGTGCCATACCAGCCATCCCAGCGAATCGCCCCGACGGTCGGGCGTTCCTCCGGCCCAGCGGGCTGCGCCGGCAGTGGCGCGAGATGCAGGGCGAGCGCTGCGGCGAGGAGTGCGAAGGTGCGTTTCATTGCGCCGAGCCGCGCGTGGCGCTGCGTCCCTGGGCTTTGCTGCTTTCCAGCAGAGCCTTGAGTTCGCGCACGATCTCGGGGTGTTGGAAGTAGAGATTCACCTTCTCGCCCGGATCGCTTGCGAGGTTGTAGAGCTGGCCCGGCGCGTCGGGGGCGCTGTCGGGCAGGGCGAAGGATTTGATCTCACCTTTTTCGTAGTTGTTCCCGCCGGAGCCGCGATGATCGAGGAACTTCCACGGCCCCCGGCGGATGGCGAGCGCGAGGCTGATGGTCTGGTGCAACGTATAGGGACGGACGGGGGCCACGTTCCCCTTCCCGAGCAGCACGGGCAGCAGACTAAAACTGTCCTCGGCGGCGCTGGGCGGCAGCGCGACGCCCGTCATCGCCGCGCACGTCGCCAGGACATCGGTGAGGCAGACCGTCTGGTCGCTCGTGCTGCCCGCCGCGACCTTCCCCGGCCAGCGGACGATGAAGGGCACACGATGTCCGCCCTCCCACTGGTCGCGCTTCACGCCGCGCCAAGGTCGCGCGCCGTCGTGACCGTGGTCGGCGCGCATGTGGACGACGCTGGTGGTCTCCGGGCCGTTGTCGCTGGAGAACATCACGACTGTGTTCTCCGCCAGCCCGAGCCGCTCGAGCGTCTTCATCAGCTCGCCGACGATGAAGTCGAGTTCGTGGATAAAGTCTCCGTGCGGCCCGGCCTTGGTGCTGCCACGAAACTGCTTCGCCGCGAAGGACGGCAGATGCACCGCGTGCGTCGAGTGCAGGAGGAAGAAGGGTTTGCCCGGCTGGCTCTGCGCGTGTTGTTCGAGGAACTCCCGGCTCTTCTTCAGGAAGACCATGTCCACTTCTTCGAGGTCAAAGTCCGGCGCGATCATGCCCGGGCGGTTGTCGAAGGCATACGGATGCTTGGGCAGCTTGGACTTGTCGAGCATCCCGGTGGGCGGGACCGGAATGCGGTCCCCCTCGATGAAGGCATAGAGGTAATCCGTGCCCGGACAGCACGCCGTGCCAAAGAACTTGTCGAAGCCGCGATGAATCGGCGCATCCGCAATGGCGCGCGCGTAATCAATCAGCTTCACCCCCTCGACGCCGCCCTTCGTGATGCGCAGCCCGTCCTTGTCGAAGAAGCTCAACCCGACGTGCCACTTGCCGATCATGGCCGTGGCGTAGCCCTGGTTGCGGAGCATCTGCGGCAGCGTTAGTTGATCCGCCTTGATGAGACACGGCCCGCCTACGCCTTCGAAGACACTCCGATAGTTGATGCGGAAGGCCATCCGACCGGTCAGCAAACTGTAGCGGCTCGGCGTGCAGACGGTGGACGGCGAGTGCGCGTCCGTGAAGCGCAACCCTTCGCGTGCCAGCCGGTCGATGTTCGGCGTGGGGACTTTGGCTTCCGCATTGTAGCAGCCGACATCGCCGTAGCCGAGGTCGTCGGCGAGGATGAAAACGATGTTGGGCTTCGTCGCGGCCGCAGCACGCGCCTCGGCCAACGGCGCGAGGAGCAGGGCAGTTAGAAATGCCAGGACTCGTGTCATGGAGACAAACATCACTCCGCTACCGCGCGGATTTCGCGGCCGCAATCGGCACTTCGCAGAACGTCAGCGCCGCGAGACCGTTCGCGCCGAGGAGCAAGGTGTCCTGGCTCCACGCGATTTCCTTGAGGTAGGTGATTTGCTTCGCCGCTGTCGGCTCCTTCAACTTCAGCGTGAGCACGTTTCCCGCGACGCTGCCGACGGCGACCTTGTCCTTCGCGCCATCAAGATAGAACTGCCCCGCCAGCGTGTCGGCCCAGACCACCGGTTGGTCGAACTCCAGCGTGACCGTGTCCTGCGCTGTGCTGGTGTAGGCGACGCGGCGCAAGTTCGGCGCGGTGAGCGGAAGGGCCGAGGCCTTGCCGTAGTGGTCGCGTTCGAGGAGCGGCTGCGCCATGCGTGCGAACTCCGCCCAGCCCACCAGCGGGAAGTGGCAACCGCCCGGCGGCCGCACGCCGAGCGTGGAGAGGATGCTCAGGTTCGAGAAGAGCTGCGGCAGCGTGCGCTGCTGCTCGCGCAGGCGGTCGCCCGCGCCGTC
>JAYTIO010000056.1:0-16074 GCA_043731805.1 Pedosphaera sp.
ATAGACCCACTCGCGGTTGCTGTTCTGCGAGCCGACGATGATGGCGCTGGAGGAACGCAGCACGGCGACGCGGTTGCTCTTGTAGCTCGCATCCACGCCAAGCTGGAACACATCGTCGCGCACGACCTGCGGGTTGTAGCCGGTGAAGTTCCGCGTGGTCATGCCCTCGAACTTGTTCAGCGGCACGCGCTGGTTCGCGCGCATCGGCAAGTGGCAGCCGAAGCAGCTCGTGGCCCATGAACTGTGGCAGACTTGGCAGGTGAGGTTGGAGTTGTCGGGCGCGAGAGCCTGCGCGCATTGGGCGGCTTCGGGGACATCGCCCCAAGTCTGGCCGTCGCGGCGGAGTGTCTTCGCGTAACGGCTCTTCGCGTTGTAGCGCGGGTGTTGCGGGTCGAGCGTGTCCAGCGTCTGCGGAATCTCCCAGCGCACGTCGGGCGAGAGGTTGCTGCGCTGGAAGAGTCGCTTGCCTTCCCACACAAAGCGCGGGCCCCACGGCGTGCTGGTGGCCGCGATGTTCACGCCCTTGCCGCCGTTGCTGAAGCGCCCGCCGTTGCCGGTCGTGACCAGCGTCGGGCGCGCGTTCACCGTGCCGTGGCAGTCAATGCACTCGACCGAAGTCGCCGCGCGCGGCTCGCCGTAGAGGTTGCCATCGCCGTGTGAGTCGGTGAGGAAATGGCAGTCGGCGCAGTGCATGCCCTTCGCGAGGTGAATGTCCTTCAAGTGAACCGCCTTCTCGAACTTGTGCGCGTCGTCGTGCGGAATCTTCTGGTCGTCGAGCGTGAGCAGGTTGCCGGACTTGTCTTTCTTGAACACCGCGCGGAAGACCCAGCCGTGGCCGTGGTAGTCCGCGAACTGCGTGTGCTTCATACGCGGGTTCAGCTCGGCGACTTTTTCGAGGAAGTCGAGGTCGCCCCACAGGCCGCGCGCGGCGGCGGCCTCGGGATTCTTCGCGATGGCGTGCGTGAGTTGCTCCTCAGTGGGGTTGCGCTGCTTCTGAAATTCCTCCGGCTTGCGGTTGCCGAGGAAGTGCTTGTCGTTCGCGAGCGGGTTGCCGGGGTGCGGATACATGAGCTCGCCGTCGCTCTCCTGGTCCCACCACGTGTAGCCGAGGAACGGGTTCACGAAGAGGTTGCCCTGATGCATATGGCAGTTCATGCACTGGCTCGTCGGGATGCTGCGGGTGAATTCGTGCTTGATGGGATGGCCGCGCTCGTCCTTGCGAATCGCGGAGTCGCCAGTGAAGGAAAGGCCCTGATGGCCATACTTGGAATACCAGCCGGAGTTCACGGGCGAACGGTCATTCGCGTAGATGACGTGGCAGGCGGAACAGCCGGAGGAGCGGTAGTCGCCGGGATGATTGTTGCTGCCCATGAAGTCGAGCAACGGGTCGTGCAGGCGGGTCTTCTGCAAGTTGAGATAGACCGGGTCAATGCGGTTCAACGTGCCGAGGCCGCGCTCGCTGAGGCGGCGGGCGGGTTTGCCGGGCGGTTCGACGGCGTTCGGGATGCCGAGCTGGTTCTGCTTCTCGCCGCCCTTCTCGAAGATGCGGAGAATGTTACTCGGCTGGCCGATGGCGAAGCGCGGCAGCGGGTCGAGGTAGGGCAAGACGCCGTAACGTTTCGTGTCTTCGGGCGTGACGGGCGTGGGGTTCACGAGGCGAAGCGCGGTGCCATCGGCGGCGTGGGCCTGACCATAGAGCGGAGTCTTTTGCGGGATGGCACCGTTGTTGTAGAGCGCCGCGCCCCAAAGCATCGCACCGTGGCGCATCATCGAGTGGCCGACGCTCGCGACCTCCTGCTTGTGGCAGGTGCCGCACGCCTTGTCCGCGACACGCAGGTCGCCGGGGTTCACAAACTGGATGAACTCGGGCGACTCTTGGTTGAGCAGGATGGTGGAGTTGTTTGGGTTCGCGGAGCCGGGCCACCACTCGGCGTGACGCGGCGCGATGTGGGCCTTGCGCATCAGCAGGCCAGGCGTGGCGTTGCCGCCGTGGCAATCCGTGCAGCCGAGCACGACGTTGGGCGACTTGTGCATCGTGTGCTCGTCGGTGCCGACGTGGCATTCGAGGCAGCCACGGGACTTGAGCGCGGCGGCTTCGCGGGATTGGTCAATGAGGTTTGGGGCAGGGAGCTGGCGCGTCGAGTCGCGCGGGAGGTCGATGGGAACGCTGATGGCGGGGCCGAAGGCCGGGGAGGCGACAAGCTCCAAGTTCCAAGTTCCAAAGAAACTCCAAGCTCCAAGCAGCAACAGCGTGCGACAGACCGAGACGCGCCATGTGGAGTGTGCTGACCGAACGCCGCGACACGCGCCTTCTCCCTTCCTCGGAGGAGGGGAGAAGGTGGCCGCAGGCCGGATGAGGGGTGCGGCCACCAACGCCGACGCACACAACCCCTCACCCCGGCCCTCTCCCCTCATCCGATGAAGGGAGAGGGAGTCGAAGTGCGCCGGCGCAACCACGGCTCCGATGGCGCTTGGCCATTGGAGCTTCTTTTGGAGCTTGGAGCTTGGAGTTTTCATGTCCTCAGTAAGTCAGGGTCAACGCAATCAAACCGCTGTAGAGAAAGTCATCCACCTTGCCGGCGCGCGACGTGTCTTCGAGGCCGGGCACGGGGTCGGTGCTGCGACGGTAAATGTCCTTGTAGCCGCGACCCGGCAGCAGCACGCCCCAGCCGGCGGAGACAATCACGTTGTCCGTGAGGAACGGCCGATACTGGAGGCCGAGGCTCAAGTCGAGGCCCAGCTCGCGGTCAATCTTGTCCGTCAGCAACGCCGTGCGCAGCGGGTCCGTCTCGGCGAACCGGATGTAGTTCAAGTTCACGAACGCCTTGAGCTTGGGGGTCACGTCCATATCCGTGCCGAGGCCCCAGAGGTAGATGCCGGGGTTCACGAAGTTCGCCTGGCCCTGCGATTTGCTCGACCGCAAGTTCGGCACGAGGCTGCCGCCCTGCTTCAATCCCACCGCCGTTCCACCGAAGTTAAATCCCTGCCGCACGTAGTAGCTGAACGGCCCACCGACGAAGTTCGGATTGTCGAGAATCGTGTCGAAGCCCGTCGCCTTGCCGTCATCCGCCTGGCTGTCGCCGCTCGCGTAAACGAAGGAGGCTTTGTAGCGAATCCAGTCGCGGTCGTAGCTGAGTTCCAGCGCGGCGAACTGCGCGTTGATGTCCACGGGCTGGCCGGCGAGGCCGTTGAAGTCGTCGCGGCCGAACGCCTGGTAGAACTGGTGCGAGACGTTCCAGCGCCCGATGTGGCCGTCGCCGCCCCAGCCGAGGTAGTAGGCGCGCACGTCGTGCGGACGCACGGTGCCGAGCGGCGCGGGCCGGACGATGCCGCCGTTGCGGTCGTAGTGGATGTCGGCGTCGTCGAGGTTCGCGTGGAAGCTCCACGTCGTGGTGTAGCCCTTGAAGAAGGTATCCTGCAAATAGGCGTTCGCGATGACCACGCGCTGGTTGCGTTGCTCGAAGGTGTTGAGGCCGGAGTTCGTGTCCTTCTCGCGCATGTCGAACACCGCCGCGTTGTATTGCACGCGGTTGTTCGCGTAGTTGCCGAAGAGCCGCCCGCCGAGGTTCGTGTCGTTGAAGAGGAAGCCGCGGAAGTCGGAGCTGAACGCCTGGTTGCCGCCCTTGATAGCGATGAAGTCGTAGCTGTCCGTGAGGTCGCGCAGGTGCAGCTCGATGAAGGCTTCCTGCAACGCCCAGAAATCCTTCGTGCGCACCGTCGAGCGGCGGCCGGCGAGGCTATCGGCGGAAGTGAGTTGCCCCGCGAGCAGCGTGTTGATGTCGGCGGGGTTCGTGACGAAGGCGTTGCTGGGATTGGCGAAGTTGTTGCCCGCGCCGCCACCGAGGAAGCCGCGCGGGTCTGGCGAGACACCGCCTGTCTCCTGCACATGGAGGTAGTTCACGTTGTAAACCGGCGTGAGCTTGATGGCCCAATCGACAGGCTTGAACACCGTCTCCCCGCGAAATAACTCGATCGCGAACGCCATGTTGTTCTGCACCGACAGCGCCTCGCCGCGACCGAAGAACTCGTAAGCCCCCGGCCGCGCCGCGCTACCGCCGCTGGGCGTGGGGACGACCTGGCCGGTGAAGTCCGTGGAGTTGTTGACCGTGACGTTCAGGAAGATGTCCTGGCCGATGACGGGCAAATCGCCCTTGAGCACGCTCTGGTAATACGGATGCCACAGGCGCGGCTCGTGATAGTAGAACGGGTCTTCGCCGCTGCCGTTGGCGTAGCGCTTCCACGGCAAGAAGCCCGTGCGCCAGCGGTCGTTCGCGGACTCGGTGTTCGGCGGCAGCGCCACGCCGGTGTCGCGCGCGATGCCGCTGCTCTCGAAGTGCGGGTGAAAGGGGAGATTTCGGCGGGTGTTCGCGCGCGGGAGTTCCAGCTCACGGGGGAGTTTGTCCAAGCCATACTTCGCCTTCGACTCCGCCGTCTGCGGCTCCACCGTGAGCGTGCGAATGGCTGCGCGCGGCAGAGCGAACGCCACTGGCTCGGACCCAAACCCACTCGGCGCACGCGGGGGCACGGCGACGACTTCGGTGTCGCGCAACAGCACACGCGGCAACGCCAGCGGCGCAGGCAGCGGCTCGGAACCGAACGCGGGGCCGAGGGTGAACTCGGGTTTGAAGAACGGTTCTTCGGCAGCGGGTTTGGCGTTCCGCGCGCCCGGGTCGGGGTTGAATTGCGCGGGTGTCTTCGGCGCGGGCGGCGTGGTGCGTGTGACTTTGAGCGTGAGGCCCGCCGCTTCCGGCACGAAAGCGAACGGCGCGGTCGGCCCCGTGCGCGGGTCCGGAGTGAACTTGTCCGGTGCGGCGGGCGGCGGGCCGCTGCTCAACGTGACGCGCGGGACGAACTTGGTCTCGATGGGCGGGAACAGCAGCGACGGTGGGAACGGGAGAAAGTTTTTGTCCGGCTCCGGGCTGAAGATGCTCGGAGCCAGCGGGGGCGGGCCGGAGGTGATTTCCTGGAGTGGCTTGAGCCGGTCACGCTCGCGGTCGGCGTCTTCCTTCGGCGGGAGCGAGGTGGGAGCCGTTACTGTGTTGGAGGAAACTTTGGTTTGGGCCGGTCGCTGGAGGAGCACCTGCGCCGGTTTGAGTGGCTCCGCGCCGTGCCCAGATACGCAGGCCAAACTCACGGCCAGGCCCGGGGCAACAGCCCGAAGCAGGCCGCTCAATGGCGGGAATTGTTGGCCCTGAAACGACGGCGGCATCTGAGCCAATCAGACGCGAGGCCGCCGACCGATTGCAAGCTTACGGGTGTAAACGAGCGGTAAAGGGTGTTGGGTAAGCGAGAGCTTCTCATCATGGGCAGAGGAGTTCGGGGCGTTGGAATTGGGGCGAGGGAATGAAGCCTTGAAGGCGGCATTCCTTTGACCAAATTCTCTTGCGCGCTTACAGCATCGGCAGACCTGCCAAGCGTAGTTTGTCAATTTGCTTGCCGCTGGGCTGGATTTTTCCACAACTTGCCCCGCTTGAAGTCCGCCCTACTCGTCTTTGCTTTGCTGCTCTCCGCTTGGACGGCGCGTGCGCAGATGACGCTGGTGGAGGTGACCAACGTCCTCGCCCAAGCGGTCTCCCGCGCGGCCGTTGTCGCGCCCGATGTGGTCGTGGCCGTGGTGGACCGCGAGGGCTTTGTGCTTGGCGTGTGGAGCCGCCGCACGCCGCTGCCCACGACGAGCGACTTCACCAACCTGGTCCACCTCGCGATCGCCAAGGCGGGCACGGCGGCGTTTTTGAGCAGCGGACAAAACGCTTTCACCCCACGCACGGCGGCGATGATTGTGCAGCAGAACTTCCCGCCCGGCGTGAACAACAAGGCACCCGGCCCGCTGGTGGGCGTGAACTTCAGCCAACTCGCCTTCTCCGACATCAACAAATACAAGCTGCCCGCCGAGGCCGGCTTGCTCACGCTCGGCTCCAGTCCCGCCGCGCCGTTGACGCAAATCCCCACGCCGCTCACCGGCGGGCTGGCAGGTCAGGCGGGTGGCGTGCCGCTCTATCGCGCGGGCGCGCTCATCGGCGGTGTGGGCGTAGCGGGGGATGGCGACGACAATCCACTCAACATCACGCCCGCGACGGTCCTCAACGCGAAGGTGGACGAAGACGTGGCGCTCGCTGGGCAGGTTGGCTTCGAGCCGCCCGCGCGCATTCATGGCACGAAGGTGTTCGTGGACGGGATTGCCCTGGCTTACGTGGCGAGCACGACTTCGCTGGGCGTCGTCACGCCGCTGGGTGGCATTGGGACGAATGTGGCGGGCTTCGCGCCCACGGCCAGTCCGGCTGGGCTCCCCTATGTGGCCGCGACGATGGGCGGCGTGTCAGGGGAGATTCGCCAAGCCATCATCGCCGACACCACTTCAGCCCTCGCGCCCGCGCTGCGCCTTACGGCGGTGGAAGTCACGGCCATCCTTACCGCCGGCGCGAACCGCGCCCGCACCACGCGCGCGGGCATCCGCCTGCCGCGCGGCGTGCCGATGCAGGGCTTCATCAGCGTGGTCAACAACCCGAACGCCGCCGGCACCGCGCCGGTTTGCCTCGGCACGTTCTGCACGTCCCCGGACGCGACGCGGTTCAGTTGGGACGTGGCGGTGCAGAAGGCGCGCACGGCGATTTTCTTCAGCAGCGACACGCGGGCTTTCACGGCGCGCACGGTGGGTTTCATGGCGCAGGGTTCGTATCCGCCGGGCATCGTGGGGACCACGCCGGGAATCTTTCTCGGGCTACAGGAACGCTTCTCGATCATCACGCCCGGCGGGTCCGGCGCGGCTGTCAACACGCTCAACGGGGCGGCCTTCACGACCTCTATTGCGGTGAACCCGAACCTGCCGAACGGCATGACTATCTTCGCCGGCTCGATGCCGTTGTATCGCGGCGGGGTGCTCATCGGCGCGGTGGGCGTGAGCGGTGATGGCATTGACCAGGACGACCTCGTGACGGCCTCCGCAGCGGCGGCGCTCGGCGGCAGCTTCCTTCCGCCGGAGCCGGTGCGCGCTGACCGCAGCCTGCATCGCGGGGCGCGATTGCCGCTGGTGAAGTTTCCGCGCAACCCGGCGTTGTAGTCGCGCGGCGGTTGCCGTTCAGGCTGGCGGCGCGGCCGGCGGCGGCGGGGCGTGGGAGCGCAACAGTTCTCCCAGGGTGAGGCCCGCGGCCGGGGGGCGCTTGAGCGCGGTGAACACCGCCCGGAGCAGCTCCTCCATCCCGAACGGTTTGGTGAGCACATCCACCGCGCCGAGCCGCTGGGCCTCCGCATGGAAGGCATGGCTGCCATTGGCCGTGATGAAGACCACCGGGATGGCCCACCAGCGCGGGTCCGCCTTGAGCCGCTCGCAGACCTCCAGGCCGCGCAGCCTGGGCATCTGGTTATCCAGCAGGACCAGATCGAAAGGCTGGTGTGCCACCAGCTCCAGCGCCTGCTCACCCGAGAGGGCGGATGTCGTCTGGAGGCCGATGCGGGCCAGGGTGTCCTCAATCATTTGGAGGACTGCAGCGTGGTCATCCACGACCAGCACATGGGCCCAAGGTTTTTGGTTCACAGGCAGTGTCTGACGCAACTCAGCGAGCGGTTTCCCATCGGGAAAAACCTGAGTCGGAATCCTGCGGCTGGCAACGCGCGGGCTTCGGTCCGTGGTGGCTCCCGATGAACCGGTGCGGGCGATTTGCCAGCGCTGCGTGGCGGGTGAGGAAGGCGACGGGCTTCGAACTGCTGTGCGCCACGGACGGCGGTTGGAAACCGCCGGCACGGGTTCAGGGCTAAACCCATCGCCGCCGTTACTTCGGGGCGCGCTCGGCATCCAGCCCGCTCGGGGCGCTGCCTGGCTGTTTCCGCTCCTTCGCCTGCTCGGTGAAGGTGATGAGGCCGGCTCCCAGCATGATGAGCAGGACGCCGAGCCAGCGCATCGGGGGGATTTCTTCGTGGAGGAGGTATTTGGCGGTGAGGGTGGTGAGGACGAAGCCCATCGCGGTGAGCGGCCAGATGAAGCTCACGTCGCTGCGGGAGAGGAGCACGAGGAGGGCGATGAAGAAGGCGGCTTCCAAGGCGACGCCGAGGAGGAGGCTGGGGTTGGCGACGCCGGCCTTGACCAAGCGCCAGATTTCCGTGGCGTTGACCTGTTTCACCTCCCCGATTTGCTTCAGGCCCTTGCTGAGGAAGACGACGCCGATGGCTTCGCAGACGAGGCCGGCGATGAGGATGACGAGGATTTTGGTCATGCGGAGATGGTGAGTGGTGTGTGAGGGGAGGGCCGGTGGGGTTGGTCACGCGCCACACGCCACGTTCCCTACAGGTCTTGGTAGCGAATCAGTTCTATGCCGAGTTCCTGCACCTGCGCTTTCACGCGCGGGCTGATGAGGGCGTCGAACTCGTGGCGAAATTCGTCGAGCGAGGGATGGGAGTAAAGCTCCGAGGTGCCGGGGGGCAGGATGGGGAGCAGCTTGCGGATGAAGGTCTCGTCCACGCGCGCGTTTTGCAGCAGGCCGAAGACGTGGTCGGTGCAGCGAATCGGGGAGCGGGCGAGGATGCGGCGGGCGCGGCGGGCGAGTTGGCTGAAGATGAAGGCGTGGCTGGTGCGGTAGAGCCAGTGGCCGCTGGCGAGCTGGCGGTTCAGGGCGAAGGGGTCGTCGGTGATGCGCAGGTGGCGGATCCCCCACTCCTGGTAGCGCGAGGCGAGGAGCTCGAAGACGGTGGGGTGCAGGTGGAGGTTCAGGTGGCCGTTGACGTGGTCGAGGGGGAGGCCGGTGGTTTTGAACTTGGCGAACTGGGCGGCGATTTCCCGCGCGAGCTGGAGCTGGAGACCACGGGCGAAGAAGTAGCGCGCGCCGGTGAGGACGGGGGAGTTGCTGAACTCGCCACGGGCGTTGACGAGGTCGGGGATTTCCATCCGCCCGGCGGTGGCCTTGCCGCAGATGAGGGTGAGGTGGAGGCCGACGCCGAGGGTGGGGTTTTGCTTGGCCAACTCGACGGCTTCGTCGCAGGCGTCCCCGCTGACCATGAGGCTGGCGGTGGTGAGGATGCCTTCGCGGTGGGCGCGGAGGACGGCCTGGTTGATGGAGTGGGAGCGGCCGAAGTCGTCGGCGTTGACGATGAGGCGACGGGGAGAGGCAGGCGTCCGGCTGGCCGGGCTGATGCGCGGGCGGGAGGCGGCTCGAACTTGGGACAGGCCCGGTTCGCCGGGCGGGACGCCCGCCGCCACAGGTCCACGCTTGGGTTTGAAGCTGGCGAGGTCGCTCGTGGGTGCGGGAGGCGCCTCCCGGACAGGCAAATCAGCCACGCCGCGGGCGACGCGACGCGTTGGGCTGGGGGGAACCGGGGTTTGCTCAGACGCCATAGTTGGGCGCGAGTGCGCCCGTGGCAGAGCGATACCAAGTGCGCAGAATCAGGGCGAGCTTTTGCAACTTGTGGAGTTTCGTGGGCGTCGCGGCGAGCACGGGGAAGTCGTGGTGCTCGAGCTTGCGCAGGAGCCGCCAATAGACCGCGCCCATCAGCTCGGCGGCGACCATGGCTTTGCGGTCTTCGGGCGGCAGGGTGGCGCGGGCGCGGGCATAGTGATGGCGCGCGCGGCTGGCGGTGGTTTGGGCCAGCTTGCGGAAGCGGGGGCTGAACTCGCCGTTGAAGATTTCCGCTTCGGTGACTTGGTGGCGCTTCAGTTCCGCAAGCGGGAGGTAGATGCGGCCGCGGGCGGCGTCGTTGCCCACGTCGCGGAGGATGTTGGTGAGCTGGAGCGCTTGGCCGAGGTGGATAGCGTAGTCGCGGCAGGCGGGGCTGGTGTGGCCGAAGATTTCGATGCTCAACAGGCCGACGACGGAGGCGACGCGGTAGCAGTAGTGTTCGAGCTGTTCCCAGGTCTCGTAGCGGGTCACGTCGAGGTCCATCTCGACGCCGCGGATGAGTTCATCGAACAGCGCGAAGGGCAGGCGGTGGGTGACGATGTAGGGCTGCAACTCGCGGTTCACCGGGAACTGCGGGGGGCCGCCGGCGCAGGCCGTGCGGATGTCGGCGCGCCATTGCGCGAGTTGGGCGCGACGCTGGTCGAGTGGGACGGTCTCCTCATCGGCCACGTCGTCCACCTCGCGGCAGAAGGCGTAGAGCGCGCTCATGCCGGCGCGCTTTTCCTGCGGCAGCATGACGAAGGCGAGTGCAAGGTTCGACGCGCTGCGCTGGGTGATTTGCTGGCTGACTGGAGGAGTCATCGGAATGCGGAGTGGCGAAGGCGGAAGGCGGAATGGGGAATCGCGTTCGGCCGGGTGCGGAAGGTTTTCATGACTGCCGGGGCGGGGGCAGGCCGCCGGTTTGGGCGAGCGTGGGGTTGCGTGGGAGGTGGGTCCGGCGCTTGCGCTTGCGACGGCGGGTGAAGGCCAGCAAGAGGGCCAGCGGGGTCATGACCAACAGCGCGGCGGCGAGGATGGGCAGGAGTTCAGCATTGAAGCCGTCGGTGACCCGAGCGGCTCCTGGGTCCGGGATTTCCGGCGGCAGCAGTTCGGCGGCGAGCAGGATGGGGAAGGCCTCGGCCATGCGGGTCATTTCTCCAGCACGTCGGTGTCGCCGTCCGCGGTGGTCCCGGTGCTAACGTTGAGCCGGAGCATCCGGTAGCGGAGCGAGTGGCGGGTGACTTTGAGGCGCTCGGCGGTCTTGTTGATGCTGAAATGATTGCGCTCCAGCGCGGCGAGGATGAGCTGCTTCTCGAAATGCGCCAGCGCCTCGTCGAGCGAGTCGGGGATGAGCGCGGCCGGGGCGTCGCTCTTGCGGAGCTTGGTCTCGTGCTCGAAGTCGGGCAGGTGCTGCGGCTGCACCTGCGGGCCGGGCGCGAGGATGACGGCGCGTTCGAGGACGTTGCGCAGCTCGCGGACGTTGCCGGGCCAGTGGTGGGCCAGGAGTTTGGCGGCGGCGGGCTTGGCGAGGGTCATCACGGGCTTGCCGAGCGAGCCGCAGAAGTGTTTCAGGAAATGCTCGGCCAGCAGGCACACGTCCTGGCCGCGCTCGCGCAAGGGCGGCGGGCGGAACTGGACGACGTTCAGGCGGTGGTAGAGGTCTTCGCGGAACTGGTTCTCGCGGATGGCTTGGATGATGTCGCGGTTGGTGGCGGCGAGGAGGCGGACGTTGACCTTGAGTTCCTCGTTGCCGCCGACGCGGGAGAAGGAGCCGTCCTCGAGGAAGCGCAGGAGCTTGGCTTGGAGCGAGCGGCTCATGTCGCCGATCTCGTCGAGGAAGATGGTGCCGCCGTCAGCTTCCTCGACACGCCCTAGCTTCTGCTTGAGCGCGCCGGTGAACGCGCCCTTCTCGTGACCGAACAGTTCGCTCTCCAGCAGGGTCTCGGGAATCGCGGCGCAGTTGATGCGGACGTAGCTGTGCTTCGCGCGCAGGCTCAGGCTGTGGAGCGCGCCGGCGATGAGTTCCTTGCCCGTGCCGCTCTCACCGAGGATGAGGACGGTGGCGTGGGTGGGCGCGATGGTTTTGATGAGGTCGCGCAGCTCCCTCATGTTTTGCGACTCGCCGATGATGCTTTCGAGCCGGTAGCCGCTGGTGACTTCCTCGCGGAGCGCGGCGTTCTCGGAGAGCAGGCGGTGGCGCTCGGCGCAGCGTTTGATGTGGAGGAGCAGTTCCTCGGGGGCGAACGGCTTGGGGAGGTAATCGCTCGCGCCCGCCTTGATGGCTTCCGCCGCCAGCTTGGGCGTGGCGTAGGCGGTAATCATCAGCATGGGCAGCTCGGGGTGGCGCTTCTTCACGCGCCCGAGGAGTTCGTAGCCGCTGATGCCACCGAGGTGGGCGTCGGTGATGAGCATCAGGAACTCGCGCTTGGCCAGGAGCTGCTCGGCTTGCTCGGCGCTTTCCACGGCCGCCACCGTGTAACCATCGTCGGTGATGAGCGCGCCGAGGGAGAGCCGCATGTTCTTCTCGTCGTCCACGAGCAGGATGGGCGGCAACGGTTGGCTCATGTGGCGTGCGTCATGGTTGTTTTCGCAGGGAACGTTAGGGTGAACGTGGTGCCCTTTCCAAGCGTGGATTCCACGGCGACCTTGCCGCCGTAGATCTCCGTGTTGTGCCGCACGATGGCGAGGCCGAGGCCGGTGCCCTTTTCCTTGGTGGAGAAATAAGGCTCGAAGATGTGCTCGCGCTGGTAATCCGCGATGCCGGGGCCGTCGTCGGTGACGGTGATGCGCACCGCGCCGTGCTCATCGAGCTGCGCGGCGATGGTGATGGTGCCATCGCTCGGGATGACCTCGCGGGCGTTGGTGAGCAGGTTCACCAGGACTTCGCGCAGGTGGGCGCGCTGCATGAGCAGGGGCGGCAGGTCGTCAGCGCAGTGGACTTGGATGCGCACGGCGGAGTGCAGCGCGGGGGGGAAGGCGCGTTGGACGGCGAGGTCCACTTCCTCCCGCACTTCGAGCCGCTCCACGCGGCCTTCGGCCAACTGCGCGTAGCCCATCAGTTCGGTGAGGATGCGGTCGGAGCGGCCCACTTCCTCGCGGATCATCTCCAGTTGCTGGAGCGCGGCGGGCTTGGCGTCCCCGAGCGAGCGCTGGAGGCTGAACGCGGCATTGTTGATGATGGCCAGCGGGTTCTTCAACTGATGCGCGATCTCCGCCGCCAGCCGCCCCGTGGAGCGCAACTGCTCCTGCCGGGTGGCGAACTCGCGCGCCTCCTCCTGCGCCTGGAGTTGCTGGTCCGCGAGCACATTGATGCCGTAGCAGGACACGGCGAGCAGCAGCAGCAGCGCGACACGGCTGAAGAGGAGTTGGAGGGCGTTGCGGTCGGAGAGGCCGGTGATGGCGAGGAGCACGGCCTGGCCGTATTCCAGATACTGGTCGCCGGTGTCGTGCTTGGGGGGCCGCTGTTTCTTGGACCCAGTCGCCTTCGCCGTGGGGCGCGGGGCGTTCGTGCGCACCGTGGTGGCGGCCCCCGGCAGCAGGCCGGCCGCCTGGTCCGACACGGGGGTTTCCTGGTCCCAATTCAGCTCTTGCAGGGTCAGGTCCAGCAGGCCGGCGAAGAGGTAGCTCAAGATGAGCAGGAGGTTGACCGTGATTTGCAGCCGCACCCCGGTGATGCTGACCGAGATGCGGAGGACCAGCACGAGGAACACCCAGTAGAGGGTGCTCTCCAGGCCGCCGGTGATGACGAGGAGCAGGGACACAAACGCGCCGTCCACAATGTTGATCACGAACACCGCCCACTTCACCCAGCGCAACGGGAGGTAGTCCATCGCCAGAACGACGGCCCCGAGGACCACGTTGGTCGCAAGATACCAGCGGAAGTATTTGCGGACGGTCTCGATGTTCGTGTCCCCGAGCGTGCGCACGCCTTCGAACCAGTCGGAGAGAAGCAGGTAAGCCAGACCACTGAGGACGATGACCTTGATGGTCAGGCACACGTCGCGCTCCATGAAGCGGAGGCGGTCGGCCTGCTGCTCGGGCGAGACGCCGGGGGCCTTGAGCAGGCTCGTGAGCACCTTCGCCGTGGGGGAGCGCTGGGACGGCATGGCCTTATTTCAAACGCTGCAACGCCTCCGCCACGATGCCGCTCACATCCCACAACCGCCCCAGTCCTTCATAGCCGCAGGAAAGCATCCCTTCCTCCGGCCCGATGAAGCTCGCGCCGCGCTGCTGAAGCGTGCGGACGTTGGCCTGCGTCGCCGGGTGCAACCACATCTTGCCGTTCATCGCGGGCGCGAGGAGCAGCCTCGCCTTCGGGTTCAAGGCCAGCGCGATGCACGTCAAGGCGTCATCGGCGTTGCCATGCGCCAGCTTCGCCAGGCAATTCGCCGTGGCGGGCGCGATGAGCAACAGGTCCGCTTCGTCCGCCAATCGAATGTGGGTCGGCTGCCAGCCCTCCTCCTCGTCATACAAGTCCGTCACCACGGCGTGTCGGGACAAGGTCTTGAAGGGCAGGGGAGTAATGAACTTCTGCGCATCGGCGGTCATCACCACGCGCACGTCGCAGCCGGCCTTCACGAGCTGGCTGCACAAGTCCGCGGCCTTGTAAGCCGCGATGGAGCCAGTGACGCCGAGGACGACGTTACGTCCAGTCGGGGCCGCGCCGCGCTTGGGCTGGGCTGGCTGGCTCATACCTCAGGAGCCGTGGACCGCGCCTGCCGCATCTGCTCCGCGTCGTAAATCGCCTGCATCCGGCGCACGTCCTCCGGGATGGTCGTGCTGATGAGCAGGTAATCAAAATGCTTCCACTGGCCAATCTCCTGCCGCGCCACCGCCAGCCGTTTCTTGATAGCATCGGGCGCGTCTTTGCCGCGCTGCTTGAGCCGCTTCTCCAGGACCGCGAGCGACTCCGGCGTGAGGAAGACTTCTACCAGCGCGCGCGCCAACTCGGCCTCGTGCTCCGCCTGTGCACGGATGGCCGCGGCCCCTTGCACGTCCACGGCGAGGAGCACGTCCTTACCCGCGCGCAGCTTGCCCAGCACCTCGGACTTCAAGGTGCCATAGCTGTTGCCATACACGGTCGCGTGTTCCAGGAAGTTCCCCGCCTGCACGCGCCTGAGAAAATCCTCTGCCGTCAGGAAGTAGTAATCCACGCCGTCTCGCTCGCCCTCGCGCGGCGCACGCGTGGTGCAAGTGACGGCGCGGCTGATGTTCGGATTGTTCCGCAGCATCTGCTCGCACAAGGTCGTCTTCCCGCCGCCCGACGGAGCGGACAGGACAATCAAGAGGGTGTTTTTCTTCTGGCTCATCGAGGAAGGGAATGGGGCATGGGGCATGGGGCATGGGGAGTCGTGCGCAAGGACGCGCGCTGCCGAGCATTCGCCATTCGCCATTCGCCATTCGCAATTGTCTTCAGCGTTCTCATTCCACGTTCTGGACCTGTTCGCGGAAGCGCTCCAGTTCCGCCTTCACCTGCACCACCTCGCGTGAGATGACCGCGTCCTGCGCCTTCGAGCCGATGGTGTTCACCTCGCGGTTCATCTCCTGCGACAGGAAATCCAGCGTGCGCCCGACTGGCTCCTTCGCCTTCCCGCAGTCGGCGAACTGTTTGAAATGACTCTCCAGCCGCGTCAGCTCCTCCGTGATGTCCGAGCGGTCGGCGAAGAGCACGACCTCCTTCAACATCCGTTCGTCATCCGCCGCGATGCCTTCCAAGCCCGCCTGCTTGATGCGCTCCAGTAGCCGCGTGCGGAACTGCACTTGCACCAGCGGCGCTTGCACCCCGATGCGGCCCGTCGCCGCCCGAATCAGCTCGATGCGCGCCGCCAAATCCGCCGCCAGATGCTCACCCTCGCGCTCACGCATCTTCACCAACGCGTCCAGCGCCTGCTGCACCGCAGCCTGCACGGCGGGCCAAAACGATTCCGCGTCCGACTTCTCCACATCCACCTCCAGCACGCCCGGAGCGCGCAGCACGTCGGACAAGCGCACGCCGCCGCTGAGATTGAGTTCGGTCGCCAGCTTGGCCAGCTCCGCCGCATACGCCTTGGCCAGCGCCGTGTTGACCTGCGCAACGGCCCCGGCGTCCTCGCCCTCGTGGACAGCCACGCGCACGTTCAGCCGGCCGCGCGAGATGCGCTTGTTGATTTCGTCGCGCACCTGCGCTTCGAGCGGCTCCAAGTCGCGGGGGAGATTTAGGGTGATTTCACCGGACTTCCGGTTCACCGAACTCAGCTCCACCGTGACCTTGAACCCGTCCCGTGCGCACTCGCCGCGACCGTATCCTGTCATAGACTTCATGTGTCTCTAACTATGCGGAACAGCGAAAGGACGGGCGATTCCTTTTTTGCCGCCCCGGGTTTCCCGGCTTGTTCCAGCGCGGCGGGCTGCTACCGTCCGCGCCCCTGTGGACATCACGAAAGAAATCCAGCGGCGGCGCACCTTCGCCATCATCTCGCACCCGGACGCGGGCAAGACGACGCTGACCGAGAAGCTCCTGCTCTACGGCGGCGCGGTGCAGCTCGCCGGCAGCGTCACCGCGCGCAAGCAGCAGCGCGCCACCACTTCCGACTGGATGGAACTGGAGAAGAAGCGCGGCATCTCCATCAGCTCCACCGTCCTCCAGTTCGAATACGAGGGTTACTACATCAACCTCCTCGACACCCCCGGCCACAAGGACTTCTCCGAGGACACCTACCGCGTCCTCACCGCC
>JAYTIO010000057.1:0-2912 GCA_043731805.1 Pedosphaera sp.
ACATGGTCGCGCGCCGGGTTCACACGGCCGGACTTCTCCGAGCGGAAAATGTCCGTGAGGCTGTGGCCCGGACTCGGAGCCATGCCGGTCAGCTTCCAAGTCAATCCAGCCAGCTCGACGAACGTCGGCGCGAGGTCAATGAAGCTCACGTAGTCGTCCACCACGCGGCCCGGCTTGGCGATGCCGCGCGGCCACATCGCGGCGAAGGGGACGTGGTTCGAGGCTTCGTAGGCGCTGCCTTTGCCGCGCGGGAAGGGCATGCCGTGGTCGGAGGTGACGATGACGAGGGTGTTCTCCAGCAGGCCGCGCTTCGCGAGTTCGGCGAGCATCCGTCCGAGGTGCCGGTCGAAGTGCTCGACCTCGAAGGCGTAGTCGAGCAGGTCGTTGCGCACCGTGTCATTGTCCGGCCAGTAGGCGGGCACACGGTCAATGTCGCTCAACTTCTTCCCGCCCTTGGCCACGCCGGAGCCGAACTCGTAGCCGCGATGGGGTTCCACCGCGCCATACCAAAAGGCCCACGGCTGGTTCGTCGCCGTGGTGGCGAGGAAGTCGGTGAAGTTCGCCGCGTAGTCGTTGTTGCTGATGCCGGTCGTGGGCGGCGGGGCCTTGTGCGCGTTGAACGCTTTGCCGGTCATCTGCCGCGCCTGGCCCAGCGCGTTCGTCGCGACGCCCGGGCCCCAGCCCTTCATCGTGTGGCCGACGGTCCAGCCGTTCTCCGCGAGCGCCTCGCCCCAGCCTTTGAACTCTGGTGGGAAGTAGCAGATGTGGTTCGCGGCTTCCTTGAGCTGCCAGGAGTTGCGACCCGTGAGGAGGCACGCGCGGGAGGGCGCGCACTTGGCGTTCGGTGTGAAGGCGCGGGTGAAGAGGAGGCCGTCCTTCGCCACGCGGTCGAAGTGCGGCGTCTTCACCCAGCGCGTGCCGTAAGCCCCCGCGTGCGCGCCCCAGTCATCGGCGATGGCGAAGAGGAGGTTCGGCGGTCGCTCGGCGGCGCGGGGGTTGGGAGCGAGGCAAGCGAACGCGAGGAGGCAGCTCAGGCGAAGCGAGTTCAGTGACATGGCGGCGACGGTAGCAAAGCGGTGCGGCGAGGGAAGCGCCGACGCCGCTTTGGCCCAAGCCCAATTTTAGCCACGGATGAAACACGGACCGAACACGGATAAACCGGAACGATGCAGTTGAAGTTGGCGTTTCCTTTAACGCAGAGACGCAGAGAACGCGGAGGGACGCAGAGTTGGGCTAGGCACTTGGAGTTCACCCTTGAGTGGCCTTCGCCGGCCGCTTCTCTGCGCAACTTTGCGTCCTCTGCGTCTCTGCGTTGAAGCGTGGCGTCCGCTTTCATCTGCATGGATTCGGATAAGAACACGCGTTCGCCACTCGGCCCTCTCCGTGTTTCATCCGTGGCTAAAAAATGGCGTTTGGTTTCAACGGGCAGCGTCCCTCATCTGCCAAAGCGGCGTTGCAGGACGCCACATCGTCCGAAACAAATCCGGGATTGCCCCCGGCTAGCCAGCCAACGAAAGTAAGCACACGTATGAAACACGTTTTCCTGACCTTGCTCGCCAGCGTTGCGCTCACCCTCGCAGCGGAGCGGAGCTTCCCCGCCCACTGGGGCCAGCCACCGCAAATCCAGACTCAGGACTACGGCGACCTCCCCGGCGGCTACGGCAAGGGCAGCTCGACGCTGGGCAATTGGATTACCGCCAACTTGCAGAAGGACCAACTCGCCCAAGCCAGCGGCGTCAAGTCCGCTGCCGCACCCGCCGCGAAGCCCATTTACTCGCAGGACTTCGAGACGACCGACGTGGACAAAGTCCCCGACGGGATGCTCGTGCTCGACGGCGGCTTCGCCGTGAAGCAGGCCGGCAGCGGCAAGGTGCTAGAGCTGCCCGGCGACCCGCTCGAAACCTTCGGCGTGCTCTTCGGCCCGACGGAGAAGGACGGGCTCTGCGTGTCCGCGCGCATCCTAGGCACGGGCAAAGGCCGACGTTTCCCCGTGCTGGCCGTGGGCCTCAGCGGCGTGGGTGGTTACAAGCTGCAAGTCTCCCCCGCCAAGAAAGCGCTCGAACTCTACCGGGGCGAGGACGTGAAGGCGTCGGTGCCCTTCGAGTGGCAGAGCGGCAAGTGGGCGCAGTTCAAGTTCCAAGTCCGCCCGGCCAAGGCGGGCGAGTGGCAGGTGGAAGGCAAGGTCTGGGCCGAAGGCACCGCCGAGCCAGCCGCGTGGCAAATTAACTGCACCGAGACCACCGCACCGACGCCGGGCCGTCCCTCCATCTGGGGCCTGCCCTTCTCCGGCACGGCGATTCAGTTCGATGACTTGGCGGTGATGGCGGTGAAGTGACTTGAGCCAGTGGCTGCCAAGGAAATTATCCGTGTCATCCGCGTCATCTGCGGGCAACCTTTTCCAACAAATGAAAACCAAACTGTTCCTCGCGCTGGCCTTGACCAGCCTGCTCCTCACCTCCACCCAAGCCGCCGACTACGCGCCGAAAGTCGGCCTCCAGACGTGGACTTGCCGCAACATGAAGTTCGACGAGGTCGTTGCCTTTTGTGAGAAGCACGGCATCAAGCATCTCCAAGCCATCGGCAGCCACATGGACCCGAATGGCTCGTTGGAAGAGGCGAACCGGAAGAAGGCCATCCTCGATGCGAAGGGCATTCATTTCTACACCTTCGGCGTCGCCGGCACCGCGCCGGAGAAAGAGAAGAACCGGAAGCTCTTCGAGTTCGCCAAGGCGATGGGCATCAAGGTCATCGTCGTGGAGCCCAAGAACGACAAGGCGCTGTGGGACGGCTTGGAGGAACTGGTGAAGGAATATGACATCAAGCTCGCCATCCACAACCACGGCAAGGACTCGGTCTATGGCACGCCGGAAAAGGTCTGGTCCGTCCTCAAGGACCGCGACGCGCGCATCGGC
>JAYTIO010000058.1:0-1664 GCA_043731805.1 Pedosphaera sp.
ATTGGCTGTCTCGGCCTGGAGCCGTATTCTTTGAGGATGAAACCCGATGCACGCATTCCCGAACTCGATGACTGGCAGTTGGTGTGTCAACTCCTGCCACCGGACTGGCAGGAGCAGGCTCACCTCTTGGGTGCGATGCGTCGCGCCCGAGGCTTTCCCAATGCTGCCGTTTTGTTGCGAACCCTGCTGGTCCACTTGGCCGGTGCCTGTTCTCTCAAGGAAACGGTGACCAGCGTCCGACAGGCCGGTTGGTGCACCGTCTCGGCCGTGACACTGTTCCGGAAGCTCCGAGCCTCCGAGCAATGGCTGCGCTGGATGGCCGATCAGCTTTGGCAGCGTCAGCCGACTCCGTCGTTGCCCCACGGCTACCGCGTCCGCGCCATCGATGCCACGATCGTCAGCAGACCTGGCTGCCTCGGCACCGACTGGCGGGTCCACTTCAGCCTCAACCTGGAGGATTTGCAGTGCGATTTCGTCGAGGTCACCGACGCTCACGGGGGTGAGACCTTCCGGCGTATCCCGGTCGCTTCCGGCGATGTGTTGTTGGGAGATCGTTGCTACAGTACACCGCCCGGCATCGCCCACGTCGCTCAGGCCGGCGGCCATGTCCTGGTGCGGGTCAACCACAAAGCCTTGCCGCTGTTGGACATAGAGGGAGAACCGTTCCGGCGGGCCGAGGCGGTGCGGTCGATGACCGTGGGAGAGATCCAGGAGTGGCCTACCGTTGTCCGCCATGAGCAACGCGACTATCCGGGACGATTGGTGGCGGTCAAACGAGACCGCTGGTCGGCCTGTCTGGAGCGGCGCGCGGTGCGGCAGCGGGCCACCAAGAAGAAAAGGAAGGTGTCGCGGACGACTCTGTTCTTGGCGGGGTACTTCTTCGTCTGGACCGATGTGCCAGCCGCGACCTTGGACGCGACGGCGGTTTTGGCATGGTATCGCTGCCGCTGGCAGATTGAACTGTGTTTCAAGCGGCTGAAATCGATCCTCGGACTGGGGGATTTGCCCAAGCGGCGGGAGGACAGTTGTCGTGCCTGGCTGCACGGTAAACTGTTGGTGGCCTTGCTGCTGGAACGCCTGCTCGACAATGCCGAGCATTTTTCCCCCTGGGGGTACGAGTTGGTTCCTGCGACGCAGTCGCTGGCGTGAAGTTCGCTTTCTCTACCGCGAGTTGGTGATAGCCATCGTGCCGCCCTTGGGACTGGCCAGTATCATGAAACGCTGGAAAGACATCACACGCAACCTCGCTGACTCGCCCAGGAAACGAACGCGCCAACGCTTAAGTTAACGCATATGCCCCTCCGGGGTCCAAACCACGCCCCTTTTCGGGTGGAACCCCTCGAACGCGGAAACCAGCCGGCTGACCAGGACGGCGGCAACGGAGCTAAGGCCGACAATGCCCCAGCCGGGCAGCGTGGGACTTACCAGGCCGAGGAAGTTGCGCACAGGCGGCACGGTCACGGTGGCCACCAACAAGGCGAACGACCCGACCACCGCGTTCATGACCGAGCGGCTGAGTATCCCCTCAACTCGCCCCACCTCCAGCGTCTGGGCGAGTTGCGTGGCAATGACACTGGTGAACGCCACCGCGCTGGCCTGGGTCGGCCCCGCCAGGCGGTGCGTGAAGAAGTAGGCGGCCAGCGACGGCAAGGCCGTCGCCAGAC
>JAYTIO010000059.1:0-3736 GCA_043731805.1 Pedosphaera sp.
CTGCCGGGCCAGCGCCACGTCCTTGTCCAGCTCGCCGATGGTCATGTCCGCGCTGATGGCGTTGGGGTTTTGCTGGGCGAAGGTCTGCCCGGTCTCCAGCGCGCCGATGTCGGCGGGCTTGATCTTGGCGAGGCGGGCGATCTGCTCCGGGGTGAGGAGGACCTTGTAGTTGGCGAACTTGGTGTCGAACCCGGTAAGATCGGCGAGCAACGCATCGCGCTGCACGTCGGTCATGGTTTGGGAGATGAGGTTTTGTGACATAGGTCTTCAGTGTTCCTTCGATGGTTTTCGCCCCGGTTCAGATTTACCAGCTTCGCCCGGGGACGGCGGTTTTGTGCGCCTCGCCGCCGGGGATGTCAACGGCGATTTCCGGTCGGTGCTGAAGAACGGCGCATCTCGACACTGCCCCGCTAGTGGCGTCGGCGTCCCGCCGGCGTTGGTCTGGTGGGCGGCTCGCCCGCCTTCACCGTCGGCAACCAAGACGGTTGCCGGACTCGGACAGCCGGGGCGGCTGCCCCACTACGCGGGGGCAGGGCGTGGATGTGCCCCCTGAGGAGCGGCGCTGAAGCCGCCGCAGTCCAGACGCTTCGCGAAGACGGGGACGGGGGGCCGGACGCTGCCGGGGCTTCAACCTGCGCGGTCCCTTCGGCCAGGGCGTCGGGGTTTATTCCGCGCTGATGGACACGCGGGGCACGCCCCGGCTCTACGCGTGGAGTTGCAACCCGTTCTTCGGCATGAAGGTGCTGCGCTCGACTGACCTGGGGAAGAGCTTCAAGGAGACGAAGGCCGCCCCCACCTTCCCCAAGGACGACGGCCGCGCGCTCGCCAACATCTGGTCGCTCGAACCGGGCAAGGACAAGCGGGGGGCTGCTGTGCGGCGTGGAGCCGGCCTCGCTCTTCCGGAGCCGCGATGGGGGGATTCCTGGGAGCTGGTGCCGGGTATCAGCAAGCACGAGCACGCGCGCAAGTGGCAGCTGGGCAAGGGTGGGCTGTGCATGCACACCATCCTGCGGGACGGGATGGCCATGGATAAGCCGGCTTCGCCCGCCCGCTACTTCGGCACTACC
Organism: Pedosphaera sp.; assembly: GCA_043731805.1. Lineage (GTDB taxonomy): Bacteria > Verrucomicrobiota > Verrucomicrobiia > Limisphaerales > SXTU01 > SXTU01. The sequence continues at coordinate 1,068 of JAYTIO010000059.1, forward strand.
ACGGGCCAGCTCTGGATGGGTCGCGAGGGCGGCGAGAAGTGGGAATGCTTGTTCGACGCGCTCCCGCCGATCCACTGCGTGAAGGTGGCGGCGGGGTGAGCGGTAGGGCGGGGTGTCCTCACCCCGCCGTCGGCCACCCGCACGCCACGGAAGCTCGGCGGCGCGCTGGGGACAGCGCGCCCTACCAGCGCGCCTCACCAGCTCATGATGGGCAACAGGCTGGCGTAGTCGTCGGTCCAGAGGGGGACGATTTTCGTGGAGGGTTCCTTGTCGCCTTTCTCCGACACGGGCTTGCGGCTGGCGATGAGGACCAGCAAGTCCGTGTTCTTGGAGAGCAGCACCCAGGTGGAGCTGTAGATCCACCAGTCCTTCTCGCCGTCGCCGTCGGAGATGGAGAGGTGCTCGTAGCCGAAGTGCTTGGCGACGCTGGCCACGACGGGTTCGAGGTCGAGGTAACGGTTGGAGATGTGGATGGCGAGGACGCCGTTCGTGGCGAGGTGCTTGCCGTAGATGGCGACGGCTTCCTTCGTGAGCAAGTGGACGGGGATGGCGTCGCTGCTGAAGGCGTCGAGGGCGAGGACATCGAAGCGTTGCGGCTCCTCGCGTTCCATCGAGAGGCGGGCGTCGCCCAGGACGACGTCCACCGTGCCGCCGAGGGCGCGGGTGTCCTTGATGAAGCTGAAGTGGTTGGTGGCGACGCGCAGGACCTCGGAGTTGATCTCGTAGATGCGGACGTAGTCGCCCTTCTCGCCGAACGCCGCCGTCGTGCCCGTGCCCAGGCCCACGACGCCGATGCGTTTGTGCGGGCGCGGGAAATTACGGATGGCGAGGGCGACGCCGCTGCCTTCGCCGTAGTAGCTGGTGATGCGGCGGCGTTGGTCGGGGTCGGTGAGCTGGAAGCCGTGGGTGATGCGCCCGTGCTGGAGCAGGAGGTAGCGGGAGCCGGGGGTGTCAGCGCCGTATTCGAGCACGGACATGGCGCCGTAGAAGTTGCGGGTGGACTCGATGACGTTGTCCTTCTCGTGGCTCTGGACGAAGAACGCGAGGCACACCGCCATGGCGACGAGCGAGCTGGCCATCCACGCGTGGAAGCGCCACCAAGCGAAGTCGGGCACGCGCCAGTTGGGCACGCAGACGAGCCAGACCAGCACGGCGCAGGCGCTGCAAGCCCACGCGAGTTCCGCGTAAGTGGCGAAGACGTGCGGCGCGACGACGGCCACGAGGAAGCCGCCCACCGCCCCGCCCAGGGAGATCATCAGGTAGTAGCCCGTGAGCCGGCGCGGGTGGGGCTTCTGCGCGTAGAGCTCGCCGTGGCAGACCATGCAGGCGATGAACATCGTCGTGCAGAAGGCCGCGATCTGCCAGGTGATGCGGACGTCGTTGATGTTCGCCAGGACGTAAATGAGCCAGACGAAGCACGCGAGCATCGCGGGAAGGAAGATGGTTCGCCAGTAGCCGTGCCAGCTCACGAAGGCTAGCGCGCAGAAGAAGGGGATGAGCCGGTTGGGGGACTTGTCTTCGTGGAGGTTCACCCAGCGCAGCATCTCCTGGAGCGCCTCGTTCTTGGACTGGTCAATCAGCATCGGGAGGAGCAGCGCGCCGACCCCGGCGAGGGCGACGACCGCCATCAGCGGACGTTGGAAGCCCACTGGAGCTGAGTCCGCGAAGCACACGATGAAGGTCAGCAGATACAGGCTCAGGGGCAGCAGCCAGAGGAAGGGAATGACCGCCACGTCCTGGCAGAGTTTGTTGGTCGTGGCGAGGAGCAGCGCCGTGGCGGCGGCGGGCAGGGCGAGCCAGAGGAAGAGCTGCCGCGCGGAAGGAGGAATCGTCGGCTCTTCCACCACCGGAGTTGCCGTGCTAGCGGAGAGTTCCACGGTCCCGGCGCGTTGCCACAGGAGCCACGCGCACCAGGTGGCGAAGAGGGCGTAGGCTCCGAGGCCCCAGCCCCAGTAGGCGGCCTGCACCTTGCGCGCGAGCACCGGCTCAAAGAGGAACGGATAGCCCAGCAGCGCCAGCAGCGAGCCGATGTTCGACAGTGCGTAGAGCCGGTAAGGGGACTTGTCTGGGTGCAGCCGCGCGAACCACGCCTGCATCAGCGGCCCCGTGGTCGAGACGACGAAGTAGGGCAGCCCGATGGTCGCGCCGAGGAGCAGCAGGATGTGGGTGATGGGCGTGTCGGCGGATTGGGGCTTCCAGGCATCGGACGGGATGATGGGCAGCATCGCCAAGGAGAGCAGCAGCAGCACGATGTGGGCGACGGCCTGCTGGCGGGGCTTGAGCCAGCGGTTGGCGAAGTGCGCGTAGGCGTAGCCCGCCAGCAGCACGAGTTGGAAGAAGAGCATGCAGGTCGTCCACACGCCCGGGGTGCCGCCGAACCACGGGAGGATGTATTTGCCGATGAGGGGTTGAACGAGGAAGAGCAGGAAGGCTCCGGTGAAAATCGTCAGTGCAAATGGCAGCATGATAATGGCCCGCCGGCCAAGCAGGCCGGGCGGAAAGTTCGGCGGAGGATGGAGAGTTGCCGGGCCTTGGAAAGGAGAATGTGGCGCATCGAAAACCCCGCTGGCACACTCGGCCTCCATATCGCCATGCAAAAGCTCCAAGCTCCAAATCCCAAGCTCCAAAGAAGTTCCAAATCCCAACCTCCAAATCCCGCCGGGCGCCCG
>JAYTIO010000060.1:0-6546 GCA_043731805.1 Pedosphaera sp.
TCGAAGCCGGACTGGTGGAGCAACGCGCGGCGCACCAGCACCAGCTCGCCCTCGAACAAGCCCGCGTGGCCGAAGCCCAAGCCAGTCAGGCCGCCGCCCACGCCCACGCCCAGCAAGTGGTCGCCTCCCGCCAGACCATGGCCGACGCCGTCGCCTCGCTGCGCCAGCTCAAGCGCCAGTTCGCATGAACCTCAACCTCACTCGCAAGCTGGCCATCCTCCAGGCCACCGCTGCGAACCTGCGCGGCGCGAGCAGCGCGTTCAGTGACACGGCGGACCTGCTGGCCCACCGCGAGTTCCAAAACGAGCTGGCCGAATACCTCGCCGTCCACCGGGCCAGCGGGGAGATTCCGAACGACCCCAGCGCGTTCGTGAGCCAGGAAGTCGTGCGGCTCGAACGCGTCGTGCAGGCCATCGCCGACTTCGTGAAAGCGCAGTTGGAGGTGGGCATCCTGCTCCTCGACCCCAAGAAGAACGCGCTCACCCGTCCGCAACTGGCCGAGGGCCAGGCCGCCGCCGAGCAGGCGCTCGCTACGTTGGTGGAAAATCAGCACCGGCTCGCCGCTGGCTTCTTGAACAAGGACCTCGTTCAGGACCATGACGCGATTGATGTCACGCCCGAGCTACCCGCCTTCGCCCGGCTCGCCCAGCCCGCGTCCGCGTTGCTCCAGTCCGCGCGCCCGGCCCTCTGCGGGTTCGCGCATGGCGAAGGAGAGTTGCACGCCCAGGTCTTCACTCACCTCGCCTCGGTGCAGGAGGCGGGGGCCTACCTGATGGAGATCCACGACCACCAGCGCGCGGCCCTCGAACAAGCGCTCGCGTTTGCCGAGGCCGGCGACTACGCCCGCGGCGCCGCGCTCGTGGAAAACCTCAGCCCCGCCTTCGCCGACCTGCCCTACAACAACATCAACGAGGCCATCGAGGAGTGGCGCAAAAACCTGCGCGAGGTCGAGGCGAAGTTCACCCGGCTGCTCGCCGAACTCGAAGCCCCGTGGCGCGCACCCTTCGCGCAACCGTGGCAGGTCACGCCCCGCCAGCTCGCGTTAGAGGAGCAGCTCCAGCAGTTCCACGACTACCTCACGAAATTTCACGGCGGCCTCGAAGCGTGGAAGTCCTCCGACTACGCGCGCGAGGGCCACTCGCTCTTCAAGAAGCTCACGCGGCAGTGCGACGGCTTGCGCGACGGCCTAAGCGAACGCCTGGTTCGTCCCCGCATCCGGGCTTGGCTCGAACTCGCGGGGGCCATGCTCGCCGTCGGCCTGTGCGTCCAGTTCCAGCGGCAACTGCTCCCCGTGCTCGGCCCCGTGCTGGCGTTCCTGGCGCTCGTGCCAGCGGCCAAGCACCTGGGCCGCAAGCTCCTCGCCCGCACCCGCGTGGATTTCCAAATCGAGGCCGGCGGGCACGCGGTGGAAGACCCGGAGAAGATCGGCGCGTTTTTCAACGGCCAGTTGCTGCGGCCTGGCGACCGCCTCGACCCCGGCACCTACAAACTCACGCTCGACCCCAGCCTCTACGAGCCCCTCACCAAGACAGTCCGCATCCACTGGGGCCGGCGTAACCGCCTCGGGGCCATCCGCGCGCAGCTCAACCGCGAGGCCTACACCAACTCGCTCGGCATGCGGTTTGTGCCCGTGCCCGGCAGCACCGTGCTCTTTGGCGTCTGGCCGACGCGCGTCCAAGACTACGAGGTTTTTGTGCGCGATCAGAGCCATCCCTGCACCCGCCCCAAGTTCAAGCAGGAGCCCACCCATCCCGCCGTCAACACGAGCTGGGACGATGCCCGCCGCTTCTGCCACTGGCTCACCGAGCGTGAACGCAAGTCTGGCCGCTTGGGCGAGCGCGACACTTACCGCCTCCCGACCGACTTGGAGTGGAGCGCGGCCGTGGATCTCCCCAAAGAAACCGGCACCAACCCAGCCGAGCGCGACGGCAAAATCCGCGACGTGTATCCGTGGGGCACGCTCTGGCCGCCGCCCAAGGGCGTGGGCAATTACGACGCCGAGCTGCGCCCCAGCGGCTTCGACTACACCTCGCCCGTCGGCAGCTTCCCGGCGAACCGCCACGGTCTGTTCGACCTCGGCGGCAATGTCTGGGAGTGGTGCCAGGACACTTACGAAGCCAAAGACAACTGCCGCGTCCTGCGCGGCGCGTCCTGGCACAGCGCCCGCGCGCAGACGCTGCTATCCTCGGCCCGGCTCGGAAATTCCCCCGGTCACCGCGTGGACATCATCGGTTTCCGCGTCGTGTTGGAGGCCCGCCGCCCCGGCCCCGTCTTCCCCGCGCAGGAGAAGCCCGCTCCAGCCCAGACTTGAGCCGCGCCGGCGCAACGCGTTTCATCCCCCAGCAACGATCATGAACGACTCGCACCTCATCCTCGGCGTGGACATCGGCGGCACCACCATCAAGGCCGCCGTCGTGGACACGCGCAAAGGCACGCTCACCACCACCGTCCTCCGCGCCAAGACCCCGCAGCCCGCCACGCCCAAAGGCGTCGTCGCCGCCCTCGGCGAGCTGGCCAAAAAGCTCAAGTGGCACGGCCCTGTCGGCGTGGGCTTCCCCGGCCTCATCAAGCACGGCGTCGTCCGCCGCGCGCCCAACCTCGACTCCACGTGGGTGCGTCACGAAATTGTCGAGCACCTCCGCCGCGCCCTGGGCGTGAGCCACGTGGCCGTGGGCAACGACGCTGACGCCGCCGGCCTGGCCGAGGCGCGCTTCGGCGCAGGCCGCGGCGTGCGCGGCACCGTCGTGCTCGTCACGCTGGGCACCGGCATTGGTTCCGCCGTGCTACACAACGGCTCTTTGCTGCCCGACACCGAGTTGGGCCACCTGGAAATCGGCGGGCAGGACGCGGAGAAGTTCGCCTCCACCATCGCCCGCGAGCGCAACAAGTGGACCTGGGAACAGTGGGGCCGCAACGTGGACCGCTACCTCACCACGCTCGAATACATGCTCGCGCCCGACCTCTTCATCATCGGCGGCGGCGTGAGCAGCGACCCCGAGCAATTCTTCCGCTACTTGGAAAGCGTCGAGGCGAAGATCGTCCCCGCCACGATGGGCAACGACGCTGGCATCGTCGGCGCAGCACTCTTTGCCGTGCACGGCGTCAAGGCGCTCGCGCGGAAACGGAAGCGCAACCTGGCCTAAGCCGGAACAATGCAGTTGAAGGTGGCGTTCCCTTTAACGCAGAGACGCAGAGAGCGCAGAGAAACGCAGCGTTGGGCCAAGCCGTTTGCGTTCACCCTTTGGTGAGTTTCACCGGTTGCTCCTCTGCGCAACTCTGCGTCCTCTGCGTCTCTGCGTTGAAGTGGAGCACTCCAATCCCAACTGCATCGTTCCGGCTAAGCCACATCCGCCAGGCCCTGCACCGCATGGCTCAGGCCGTTGAACTTGTGGTGCAGGTCCGAGACGCTGCTGAACAGGGTCGAGGTCGTGCCCTCGCACTCCTCCACCTCCCGCCGCAGCTTCTCCAACTCCTTGGTCATAGCCTCCACCCGGGCCTCCAGCCGGGCCGAGCGGGACATGTTGCTCTCCACGAGCAGTTGCACGGCCTCCACCGCGCTGCCGCTGCTGCCCGCGCGCTGACCGGGTTGACCAGGCTGATCGAGCCGCGTCTGGTGCTCCATCGCTACCTGCCGGTAGTGCTGAATCATCGTCTGATACGTCTGCTCCTGCCGCCGCGTGTTCTCCGCCTCCGCCTTCGCTTGTCGTTCCAAAAACTGCTGCGCACTGCGCATGTAAACTAGGCAGCCCAATAGGACGATCAACGTCCAGAACATCGGCCCCTCGGCGATGAAACCAGCGAACTCAATCGGCACGGCAGCAAAGAGATTCATATCGTATCCACTCTCCTTAACGGCAGTTTGACCGCCGGACTTGAGCTGAGATAGCTGCCGCCTCCCATAGCGCAGATAAGGCTGCTCGCGCTACGAACCGTGCCGGCGGCTTCCAGCCGCCGCCCCGTTGGCTGCGGACGCACCCGACGGCGACTGGAAGTCACCGGCACGGGGTCAACGCGCGGTTTCCTCCGCCAAGGCCCGCGCGGCGCGGCGCTTCACGGCGTAGCGCTTCACGAGCTCGTCCGCGATCACGCCGGCGAGGATGACCGTGCCGATGATGGCGAACTCGATGTTGCTGTGGTTGGTCACGAGCGTGACGACGTTGCGCAGCACGAGGATCAGCGCGGTGCCGATGATGACCCCGAGGATCGAGCCTTCGCCCCCGCGCAGGCTGCAACCGCCCAGCACCGCCGCCGCGATGGCGTAAAGCTCGTAGAAGTTCCCGAAGTCCACCGGCTGCGCGGAGTTCACGTCCAGCACGAAGAGCACGCCGCCCAAGCCCGCCAGCGTGGAGCAGATGACGTAGGCGAGGATGGTCATGGCCCCGGTGTTGATGCCGCTGTAGCGCGCGGCGTCCTCGTTGCGGCCCAGCGCAAGCAGGTAGCGGCCGTAGATAGTGCGGTTGAGGAAGATGGCGGCGAGCACGCCCACGATGACCAGCACGACCCACGGCGCGGGGATCTCGAAGCCTTGCACGAACGGGATGGGAATCTTGCCCGTGGACAGAACTCGCAAGCCCTTGAAGCCGTCGCCGAAGCCCACGGTCTGGTCGCCGGTGAAGCCGCGTGTGATGCCGCGATAGAGCATCAGCCCGCACAACGTCACGATGAAGGGTTGCAGCCGCAGCTTCGTGATGAGCAGGCCGTGCATCAGCCCGATGCCCACGGACACGACGGCCACAGCGAGTAGTGCGGCGGGCAACGACCACTTCTGCACCGTGAGCAGCCAAGGCAGTCCACAGCCGACGAGGCAGATGACCGAGCCGATAGACAGGTCAATCCCGCCCGTCACGATGACAAACGCCACGCCGATGCCGATGACGCCGAAGAGCGCCGTGCGCCGGATGAGGTTCTCGACGTTGTAGCCGGAGCGGAAGCTCTCGCTCGCCCACGTGGCGAAGAGGCAGACGGCGAGCAGCAGGCCGAAGATGCCGAGGAGTTTTTTCATGGGAGGATGGGGAAGCGAACGCGCTTATTGCTTCTGCGCTGGTGAATTGGTCGATGACTGTATCCGTTGTGACCTGCTGCGTTTTGCTTCGTCGAGCGCTTGTGCGTATCTGCGGTTCTCATCTGCAATCATCGCTGGCCTCAGGCGGTTCGCTTCTTCCACCATCTGCTTCAAGGCCTGACCGTCGGTTTCCACAGTTGGCGAAGTGACGGCTAGCCACTTGAAGCCTAAGCGGGAATCAGGAACGGCGAGACTCTGAACCACGCGGACGCTGACCTTGCCCGTTTCCAATGCCTTCTCGGGCCAGACGAAGTCCAGCAGGTCTTCCAAATACGTGAATCGGCGCTCGGAGCGGAACGAGCCGAGGAGCTTAGCCAGCCACACTTCCGTCATGGGGGCTTGCCACCAGCCATACCGTCGGATGTCCGCTAAACCGCCTGAGTTTCGGACATTCCAGCCAATCATTTCACGCGCGGCCAGCTTGCGCATATCCGTCGTTGCGGGACCAATGCCAGTGAGGGGACGCCAGGGGGTTTCGACACGAGCGAGCTTGACCCAATCGTTGCCCGCCTGAACTTCCAAATGGACGCTTCCGCAGTAACCCAACCCCCAGGCACAAATGGACAGCTCTCCGTCCGTTGCGTTCCGTAGCCAACAATACAGCAAGGCTGGCCCACCACCTCGCTTAACCGACAGCTGTAACCCACCTGAAGGCTCACCCCATTCGAGGTTTTCCAGAGCCGCTCCCGGCTGTTGCACTTGGGTTGCGCCTTTTCCCTCCGTCAGCCAGCAGCACGCGAATAGAACCAAGATGTGCGGAAGGGTTTTCATACGGTAGCGGAAGTTGCGAGGCCCGTCGCCAGATGCATCACGGCTTCCTCGCTGAGTTCGCTGCGCGGGAGTTCGCCCGTCAGGCGGCCCTCGTGCATCACGAGGACGCGGTCGCTCATGCCGAGGATTTCCTCCATCTCGCTGGAGACGAAGAGAATCGCCACGCCTTTGCGCGCGAGTTCCTCCATGAGCTTGTAGATTTCCTGCTTCGCGCCCACGTCGATGCCGCGCGTCGGCTCGTCGAGGAAGAGCACGCGCGGCTGGATGGCGAGCCACTTGCCCAGCACGACCTTCTGCTGGTTGCCGCCGGAGAGGAACTGCACCACCTGCCGGTCGCTCGGCGTCTTGATGCGCATCGCGCCGATCATCTCGGTGCTCAACTCCACTTCGCGGCGCTGGTTGAGGAAGCCGTTGCGCTGGTCGCGTCGCAGGCTGGCGAGGCTGACGTTCTCGCGCACCGGCATCTCCAGCACGACGCCTTGCTTCTTGCGGTCCTCGGGCACGAGGGCCAACCCGGCTTCGATCGCTTCCTGCGGCGAGGCGGGAGAAACTTCCTTGCCGCCAACGCGAATCGTCCCGCCGAGCGCGGGTGTGACGCCGAAGAGGGAAAGCAACACCTCCGTCCGCCCCGCGCCGACGAGGCCGGCGAGGCCGACAATCTCCCCAGCGCGCACTGTGAAGCTCACTTCGTGGCGCGGGTGCGCGGGCGTGCG
>JAYTIO010000061.1:0-1847 GCA_043731805.1 Pedosphaera sp.
CTTGGCTTCCTTGCCTTTGCCCTTGCGCAGCAGCCGGGCCTCGCGGTCCGTGGTGCTTTCGTGGGTTGCGTTGCTCCGCCGCTCGCCGTGGAAGTCCACGCTGGGGTTGCTGGGGGCGCCGTCGGTCGGGGCCTGGGCTCCGGTCTTGGGCTGGAAGCTCTTGAGGCTGGCCCACGCGTCGATGAGCGTGCCATCCACGGTGAAGTGGGCGTCGCTGACCCAGCCGTGTTCGCCGGCCAACGCGACCCGGCGGGCGAAGAACAGTTCGGCGGTGCGGTGTTGGAGCAGCCGGTTTTGGTTCTGACTGAAGGAGGAGGCATCCCAGCTGGGGTCCAGCAGGTTGAGGTCGAGGCACCAGCGGAAGAGGAGGTTGTCATCGAGGGCTTCGACCAACAGGGCTTCGGCGCGGATGGGGTAGCGGGCTTGCAGCACCTTGGCTTTGAGCAGGCGCTCGGGCGGGATGGAGGGGCGCCCCAGCTCGGCATACCTCTCGTCGAAGAGCGGGGAGAGGTCACGCAGGACTTCGTCCACGAGGGCTTTGACGCGGCGTAGTGGGTGGTGCTCAGGCACACGGCTCTCGGGCGAGAGCAGGCACAACAGGGCGGACTGGGGATTCACTTGGCCACGCATGCAGTCTCAGACTTACGCAGTTCCACTGCCGTTCAATCTGCCAGAGACTTTTTCAATGAACTGCTAGATGAGCACGTGCAGCGCCGCCGGATTCACGCCGTGCGTTTGCGCCAGCCAACGCTGGAGTTGCGGCCCGCTGCGCCAGCGGCCGCGTTCCAGGTTCTTCTGAAGCTCGGCCCGGACCTGACCGGAGAGTTCGCTGGGCCGGCCGGGATTGTCGCTGCGGGCATCGTAGCGCAGCGCGGCCACGCCGCCTTGGCGATAGCGGTCAAACCAGGTCTGGAGGGTGGCGCGGGAACGGCCCACCGCCTGCGCGATCGCCGCCAGTCCCAGTTGCACGGCGAGCCGGCGCTCGCGCCGCGCGCCGGGAGGTTCGGTGGTGAGGCGGCGGGTGACGCGGTCCGCCTCGTCGCAACGATCTAGTTTTACTCGAGGTCGTGCCCTGCCTGCCCAAAGACTCTCCCTGCTTCTTAACTTATACCAGCTACTTAACTTGTCTGGTATGATATACCACGCTTGCTCACGTAATCCATACCTATTGAGCAATCCTAAAATTTGCCGCCATCCTGGGCATCAGTGCCGACACGCGGCAAAACTGGGAGCAAGGCCGGCGACAGCCCCTCGGCCTCGCCAAGGTGCTGCTCAAGATTGCCGCCCGGCATCCTGAAATGCTACTCGAAGTGGCGTAGGCCGGAGTAACGCTTTGAACTCGTAATGGCGGCTCACACCCAATCCGCGCAAAGCAACTCTGCCTGCGCGAGCACGGTCTTTACGGCTTCGTCCTGCAGGTCCGGCGGGTAGCCGTGTTTGTTCAGGATGCGCTTCACCATCACCTTGATCTTGGCTCGGGCGCTTTCGCGGAGGGTCCAGTCGATCGTGACGCTCTTCTTCACTTGGGTGATTAGCTCAGCGGCAATCACTTTTAGTTTCGCGTCGCCCATCGCGGTCACGGCGGAATCATTCGCGGCGAGGGCGTCGTAAAAGGCCTTCTCGTCGTCCGTCAGGCCCATCTCCTTGCCGGCCTTGGTGGCAGCGTCGAAGTCCTTCGCGAGTTTGATCAGCTCTTCGATCACCTGCATCGTCGAGATGGCGCGGTTGTGGTAGGCGTTGAGGGTTTTCTTGAGCTTCTCGCTGAAGACCTGGCTCTGCACGAGGTTGCGCTTGGAGCGCACTTTGAGTTCGTCCTTGAGCAGCTTCTCCAACAGCTCAGCGGCGAC
>JAYTIO010000062.1:0-7124 GCA_043731805.1 Pedosphaera sp.
GTAGAATAGGGTGATGCCGACGAAGCCGAGGCCGAGGTCGCTCGCCGCCTTCGCGTGGTCGCCGGCGAGCATCCCAAGGCCGCCCGCCGCGATGGGCAGGGTCTCGTGGAAGCCGAACTCCGCGCTGAAGTAGGCGACGGGATTCTTGAGCAGCTCGGGGGCGTTCTGCGCGCCCCAAGTGTCCTTGTTACTGAGGTAGGAGTCGAAGTTTTTGAGCACCGTGCGCACGCGGTCGGAGAACTCCGGCTCCTGGAGGCGCATCTTCAGCTCGTAGTCGGAGACCTCGTGCAGGATGGCGACAGCGTTGTGGTAAAGGTTCGTCCAGCCGCGCGGCGAGAGGTCGTGGAAAATCTCCTGCGGTTCTTGGTTCCAGGTCCACCAGAGGTTCCGCGAGAGGCGGTGAAGTCCGGCGGTCAGTTCAGCAAGTTCAGCGGTCGTCAGCGGTTTGTGGTTCATATGACAGCGGTCGCCACGGTGAGCCGGAGTTGAAAAAGCCCGCCGGCAGCGACCGCGACGCTAGAGAGGCGCTGAATTCACGGCAAACAAAAAGCCTTCATCTGATGGATGAAGGCAACCGTAGGAGACGACGGGAGGAGTCTTGCTTCAAACGCTGAATCCGGAAACCAGTCAGAGACTCGTCACCTCGTCTCCTACGCTGGCTTAGATGATTTCCCGTATCGCCTGCCCGCCGTCGATGATCGGCACGGGCCGGCCAGCGAAGTCGTTGAACGTCTGCTCCGGGTCGATCCCCAAGAAGTGATACACCGTCGCCAGCACGTCCGCTGGCGTAAGCGGGCGCTCGACGGGGAACTCGCCGTTCACACTCGAGGCACCGATGACTTGCCCCGTCTTCAACCCGCCGCCCGCCAGCATCACGGAGAACACATCACCCCAATGGTCCCGCCCCGGAACGGGAATGCCCGGCTGGCCTTCGTTGATCTTCGGCGTGCGCCCGAACTCGCCCATCACCATCACCATCACGTCGTTCAACATCCCGCGCTCGCCCAAGTCCTCCACCAGCGACGCCACCGCGCGGTCGAGCACGGGAAGTTTGTAGCCATGCCCCTTCGCGATGCCCGAGTGATCGTCCCAGTGCGGCATATCCACGGTCACGAAGCTCACACCGGACTCCACGAGCCGCCTCGCCAGCAACGTGTAATGCCCCCAGGGCCCGCGCCCGTAACGGTCGCGCGTCTTGGCGTCCTCTTTCTCAATGTCGAACGCCTCGCGCGCGCGATTGCCCGTGACCATGTCCACCGCCTGCTGCTGATAAAGGTCCATCGCATCCATCAACCGCCCTCGGTCCAGCCCGCGCCGGAAGCCATCGAGCTGCGTGAGCAAGTCCACACGCGACTGCGTGCGCGCCGCGTCGCCGGTGAAGTTCTCCAGGCACTGCGGCTTCTGCACCGCGCCGCTATGGTTCGCCGCGAGATACTTCTGCGCCGTGTTCACATCGAACGGATTGAACGCCGGCCCCAGATACGCCGCGCCTTGATAGCCAGGGAACAGGTAAATGCTCTGCGCCGCCGGCAAGCCCACGTAAGCCGGCACCCCCGGCGCGTTCGCCCCACGCACGCGCGACACATACGCCCCGACCGACGGAAACTTCTGCTCCTTGTCTGTGGAGTGCGAGCCGTAGCGCCCCGTGAGCATCCAATGCCCGGCGGCGAAGTGGTCGCCGTTCTTGTGATGCACCGAGCGGAGGAAAACCATCTTGTCCGCGTGCTTGGCGTGCAAGGGGAGCTGCTCCGAGATGCGCATTCCAGAAACATTCGTCTCGATGGCTCCCCACGGCCCGCGATACGCGCTGGTCGCCTCGGGCTTCGGGTCGTAAGTCTCCAGATGACTCGGCCCGCCATCGAGCCACAGGAGGATGACCGACTTGTTCTTCCGCTTGGCCGAGCCTTGCGCCTGCAACCGCAGCAAGTCCGCCGAACTCAAGCCGAGCGCGCCGAGAAAGCCCGCCTTCAACGCCGAGCGCCGCGACACACCCTGGCAGGTGAATGACGCGCGCCCATTCTGGAGGAGAAGCATGGAAGATGGACGGCGAAGGGCACCGCCGATTCACGACCGCAAGGGCAGCTCATTTTCTGGCAGCGCGATGCTACGCCCGGAGCCGTTCTCCCTCACCCCAGCCCGCTCCCTGAACCCGGCCCGCGGGCGGTCCCCGCCCGCAGCAGCTCCCCCAGCACAAGGGCGCTGGGAGCTTCCGGACGTGGCGTTCGCCAGCGAGCGCGACCTCGGCAAAAGTCTCGCTCGCAATATCATCTCAGCACGCCGCCCCTAGCGCGTGGCCAACCCGGCGCGTCACTTCACCGGCGGGACGGGCTTCAACGAGGCCTTGTGCGGGACGGAGCCCTTGATGATTGAGGACGCGGAGCGGATGAACAAAGAGATGCGCGCGATGTTCGGCGACCTGGTCAAGCGCCCCATGGCCAACTCAAACGCCCGCCTGCATCCCAAGGGCGACAAGCCGGTGAACGTCCGGTGGGTGGGGGAGCAAGAAACCAAACAGAACCAGGAACGAAACAAAGCAAAAAGCCCGGCACTGCTGCCGGGCCTTTGCAATTTCTTGGCGCTGGGTTTAGCGCTGGATGCGGGCGGAACCGCCCTTCGCCAGCGACTTCACCTGCTCGACGGTCGCCATTGTCGTGTCGCCGGGGAACGTGGTGAGGAGCGCGCCGTGCGACCAGCCGAGGTTCACGGATTCCTGTTCGCTCGCCCCGGAGAGCAAGCCGTAGAAGAAGCCTGCCGCGTAGCCGTCGCCGCCGCCCACGCGGTCCACGACGTCAAGTTCGCACATCGGGGATTGGTAGGTCTGGCCGTTGACCCAGGCGACCGCGCCCCAGGTGTGGCGGTTGGTGGAGTGGACTTCCCGGAGCGTGGTGGCGACGGCCTTGACGTTCGGGAACTTCTTCGTGGCCTTCTCGATGACGGCGTAGAAGGCGGAGGGGTCGAGCTTGCCTTTGCTCTCCACGTCCTGACCTTCGACGCCGAGGCCCTTCTGGAGGTCTTCTTCATTGCCCACGAGCACGTCCACGTGCTCGACGATGCGTTCGAGCACGCCCACGGCCTTGGACTGGCCGCCCCAGATGTCCCAGAGCTTCTGGCGGTAGTTGAGGTCGAAGGAGGTGATCGCGCCGTGGGCCTTGGCGGTCTTCATCGCTTCGATGATGAGTTCGCCGGTGGTCTCGGAGAGCGCGGCGAAGATGCCGCCGCTGTGGAACCAGCGCACACCGTTGCCGAAGATTTCCTTCCAGTTGAAGTCGCCCGCCTTGAGCTGGCCGGCGGCTTCGTTGCTGCGGTTGTAGAAGACGACGGGCGCACGGACGCCTTGGCCGCGGTCGCTGAAGACGGTGGCCATGTTCGGGCCGCGCACGCCGTCGTGCTTGAACTGCTTGTAGAAGGGCTTCACGCCCATCGCGCGCACGCGCTCGGCGATGAGGTCGCCGATGGGGTAATCCACCATCGCGCTGGCCACGCCGGTGTTGAGGCGGAAGCAGTCGGAGAGATTCGCCGAGACGTTGAACTCGCCGCCACTGACGTGGATGTCGCAGCGCGAGGCCTTGCGGAACGGGATGATGCCGGGGTCAAGGCGGTGGACTAGGGCGCCGAGGGAGAGGAAGTCCAGCGCGCCGTCTTTCTTAATGTTCAAACCAGTGCTCATGTTCGTATGGATGGGAACGCTGCGTCTGCCGGCGTCGTGCCGTGCATGGGCAGTCAATCAAGGGCGGGAGTGTGGGCGAATCCACGCGCGCTTGGCAACTGGCTTTGCGGGTGCCCGTGCGCTGTGGGCGCAACTTCACACCCGCCCCATCCGTTGGCGGAGTGCGCCTCCCGCTCCTCCATCGGATGGAGGAGCGGGCCGGGGAGAGGAGGTTCGGATTACTGGGGCATTCGCTGACAATCGCGGCTCGCTGGGTTGGAGCCAGGCGCTCCGGATCACGCCAGCCCGCGCTTGGCCAGTTCGGCGACGGTCCACAAGTATTCGTCCACGAGCTGGTCCACCACGTTGCGCTTCTTCATCTCCGCCGGCATCACCTCCCAAGTGTAAGTCTCCATCTCCAAGTGCGAGCACAGCCCCGGCGTCTCTCGCAGCACGTCCAGCACCCCCAGCACATGATCGGCGGTGGTGCCGAAGAGCGGCGTGGGCGGACAATGCAGCGGGATGTGGAAGTGGATGCGCCACTCGTCGGTCAGGGCGGGCGGCAGGTGGTTGTGCAGCGCGAGCGCGACATCGAGGTCCTTGTGCCGCGTGATGGTCCCGTCGGCGGAGCGGGCGATGACTTGGTGGAAATAGACTTCATCGGCGAAGGCGTGAAGCGCCTGCCGCGTCTCGGCGGTGGGCTTGACCTTGAGCGCGTTGCTCAAGTGCAGCTTGCTCACCTTGATCTTGTGCTGCCGCAGCCGGCCCAGTGCCTCGCGGGGGGACTCGTATTGCAACGCGATGTGGCAGCAGTCGTAGTTCACGCCGAGATGCTCGTTGAGGCGCAGGTCGCCCGGCCGGTCGGCGCGCATCTGCTCGAAGAAATGGACGGCCTCCGCCGTGGTTTCCAGATAGCACAACGGCTCCGGCTCCAGCCCGAGGTGCAAGGTCTTGCCCGTGCGCCGGCCCACGCGCTCGATGTGCTCGACGCATTTCCACAAGTTCTCCCGCGCCGCCCGCACTTGCTGCGGGCTCTGGATGAACTCCTTGAAGGACACCGGCACCGTGCTGACGCTGCCCTCGACGCCGTCGGGGACGATCTCGCCGAGCAGGTCGAAGAGCAGGTTCGTGTAAGCCACGCGCTCGGGCGTCGTCCAGTCCGGCGCATAGACCTGCTCCTTCACGCGCGTGCCGTGGAAGCGGCCGTAGGGAAAGCCGTTGATGGTGAAAACGTAGCACTGTTCCGCGTCGAGCCAGCGGCGGAAGCCCGCGAGCGTCGCCGGCTCGCTCAACTCCCGCGCCGCGTCCGCGCCGAGCCGCAGGCCGATGGCGTAGGGCGGCTTCGTCCCGAGGCGGTCGCGCACGGCCAGCACGTATTTCTGGAGCGACTCGAAGGTCTGCGGCCAGGACTCGCCGCGATGGATGTTCGTGCAATAGGCGAGGTGGAGTCCGTGCTTCAGTTTCATCGGCGAGAGGTGTAACAACAAGGCGTGTCAGCCGCCAGACTTTCGCCGAAACCCATAGCGGATGAGCGTAAGCGTAACCTCAGTCGAGCCACGGATGAAACACGGAACCACAGGTCAAAGTCTGGCCACTGCTATCCCTGTGCATCGCATGGTTTGGCGGGGGGCGTGCTCGTGCGTCAGGGACCGTGTTCTCCGCCTCCCTATCTGTGTTTTATCTGTGTTCCATCTGTAGCTAAAAATCGAATCCCCCGCCCCATGATCGCCGCCCAAGACAAACTCTTCGACCTGTTCCGCGACGCCCTCGTGCGCGGCACCTTCGTGAAGCTCACCCTCAGCCGCCCGCGCGACCCGGCGGCGGCGGTGAAGAACGTCTTCCTCCGCCCCGTGCAGTTGAAGGACGGCTTCCGCGTCGCCTTCACCTATCGCCACGGGACGAAGGACATTTTCAAAAACCTGCCGACCGAGGCCGCGCTCACCGAGGTCGCCAATCTCCTGAGCGCGGCGTTCCTCTGCGCCAACCTCTTCACCACCGAGCGCACCGCCGAGCTGGTCATCCGCGAGGATGACTCCGCGCGCATCGCGGTGCGCAAGCCGGCGCATGGGGAAGCGCCGTCGCTGGAGCACGACCGCACGAAGGCCCGCAGCATCCTGCCCACCGAGCCGTGGCTGCGTGAACTCGGCGTCACGCTACCCGACGGCCGCGTGCGCGAGACGATGACGGACAAGTTCCGGCAGATTAACCAGTTCGTGGAGGTGCTGCGGCCTCTGCTGGCCGAGGCGTTCGCCCAGGGCGTGGCCATCCCGCTCGCGGTGGAAGCGGACAGCGACGACCTGACGAACACCTTGCGGCTCAAGCGCCGTGCGCGTCGCCAGACCGCCGCGACGCGGCCCGGCACCGTGCTCATCCAGCGGCCGCTCACGGTGGTGGACATGGGCTGCGGCAAGGGCTACCTCACGTTCGCCGTGAGCCAGTTGCTGGAGCAGATGAACTTCGTTGGCAGCCGCGTGGTGGGCGTGGAGGCGCGGCCCGAGCTGGTGGCGGAAACCAATCGCGTGGCGCAAGCGAGCGGCTTCGAGCGGCTGCACTTCCAGGCCGGCTCCATCACCGACGCCTCGCTCGACGCGGCGGACGCGCTCATCGCCCTGCACGCGTGCGACACGGCCACGGACGACGCGCTCGCGCGGGGCATCGGGGCGGGCGCGCGGCTGCTGGTGGTCTCGCCGTGCTGCCACAAGGAGCTGCGCCCGCAAATCGTCCCGCCGACCATGCTCGCGCCCGCACTGCGACACGGGATTCTGCTGGAGCGTGAAGCGGAGTTCGTCACCGATGCCTTGCGCGCCGCGCTGCTGGAATGGGCGGGCTACGACACGAAGGTCTTCGAGTTTGTGTCCACGGAACACACGGCGAAGAACCTGATGATTGCCGCCGTGAAGTGCCGTCGGCACGGCAACCAGGAGGAACTGGCCGCGCGCGTCCGCGACCTGGCTGCGTTCTACGGCGTGCGCGCGCAGCGGCTGATGGGCTTGCTGGGTTTCAACCTCGACCTTGCGGCGGCCCCGGCCCCTTAGCCGGACGCGCACCCCGGCTTGCGCGCGGCCCGGTCGGTCAGCGTTCGATGCCGGCAGCCGGCGGCGTTGCTGGTTCATGTTGGGCGTGGTTTGCCGGCCCGATGCACGCGCAGCGTGAAGCCGCGCCGGTTCTCGAACGGCTCCACCGTGACCGTGATTTCGAGCACCGGATAGCGCACCGTGGCCAGGCCGTAGCTGCGGTAGGTGTCGGCGAACAACTCCGTCTCCACCATCCCCGTCCAGTCCGCCAGCGTCAGGAATTTCATCGGCTCGCCGGTGACCTGATGATGGGTGCGCTGCTCGATGATGAGGCCGCACATCACCACTTCCTGCCCAATATACGCCGCCAGCCGGTTCACCGGACAGTAGGTGTGCCACGCGATGTCGGGGAACAGTTCGAGCGGATGGCCGCTCACGGCGAAGCCGAACAACTCCGTCTCCCA
>JAYTIO010000063.1:0-5737 GCA_043731805.1 Pedosphaera sp.
GGCCAACCACGCCAACTTCTACGGGTTCGTGCTCAACCGCCTGGACCTGATGGCGACGATGAACCGGTTCCACTACTACTACTACACGAACCACTACTACAACCGGTATCAGAGCCTCACCCGTCAGCCGAACACCTGAAGTCCGTCCGGCATGAGCCAGACCCCGCAGCCGAGTTTGCCTTCCTCCACGCCCCCCGGCGTCTCGGTCATCATCCCCGCCTACAATTACGCGCGTTTCCTGCCGGTGGCCGTCGAGTCCTGTCTGAAGCAGGACTACCCGAACTTCGAGGTCGTGGTCATTGACGATGGCTCGAAGGACAACACGCGCGAGCTCATGGCGAAGTATGGCCCGCCCGTGCGCTACATATATCAGGCCAACGCCGGTCTCTCCGCCGCCCGCAACGCCGGCATCCGCGAGGCGCGCTTCGACATCGTCGCCTTCCTGGATGCCGACGACCTGTTGCTTCCCATGCACCTGAGCGAGAGCTTGGCTGCCCTGGCAAAGCTGCCGCCGGACTACGCGCTCATCGGCTGTGATTACGGCCCGATTGACGTGGATGGCAAGCCGCTGGCCCACACCGTCCATACGCCGGTGGTCCCCGGCGAAGTGCACTTGAAAGACATTCTCATGCGCACGCGCTTCTCGCCCACCGGCGCGGTGGCGAAGAAGGAGGTCTTCACCCAGGTCGGCGGCTTCGACACCACGTTGCGCAGCACCGAGGACCGCGACATGTGGATCCGCATCGCGGCCAAACGGCGCGTCTGGCACGTCGGCAAGGTGCTCATCGAGATTCGCAAGCACGGCAGCAACATGAGCAACAACGCCGACCGCATGAAGAACAACATGGCGGCGGTCCTCAAGAAATCCTACGACGCTGGCGTCGTGCCGCGCTCGCACTTCTGGTTCTGGCTGCAAGTCCTGAGCTACTGGCGCTTCCAGACCTCGCTCATCTACAACGGCATCCGGCAGCCCGCTCGTGCCTACCGCGACCTGTTCATCTCCCTGCTGCTCTGGCCCTTCTTCCTGGACCCGGCGGCGAACGGCAACCCGCCGCTCTTCCGTCTCCGCGCCTTCGTTCGCTTCACGCTCAACGCCCTGCGTGGCGAGGTGAAGCAGTGACGCCCCGCCGCCTCCGCATTCTCCACGTCGTCTTCTCGCTTGAGCCGGGTGGGATGGAGAACGGCATCGTGAACGTCGCACGGGGGTTGCCGGCGGATGAGTTTGAAGTCCACGTCTGCTGCCTCGAACGAGGCGGCGCGTTCGTCGAGCGCCTGCCGCATCCGGAGAACGTCGTCGTGCTGGGCAAGCCGCCCGGCTTCTCCGCCCGTGCCGCGCTCGGCGTCGCCCGCCACGCCGCCCGCATCGGTGCGCACCTGCTCCACCCGCACAATCTCGGGCCACTCACCTACGCCGCGCTCGGCTCCGGCTTCGGCCTGTGGAAGCCGGTCTTGCAGGGGGAACACGGCGTCTTCCAAGGCGACCAAGGCAGCCCCGCGCGCCTCGGCCAGCGCCAGCGGCTCTACCGGGCTTGCCGGAAAGTCCACACCGTCTCCGAGTCGCTCCGCCGCTATCTCATCGAGCACGGTTTTCCGGCGGAGAAAATCACCGCCATCCTCAACGGCGTGGACACGCAGCGCTTTCAACCGGTGGACAAGGCCGCCGTCCGCACGCAACTGGGCTTGCCGCCGCACGGCCAGTTCATCGGCATCGTCGGGCGCTTCGACCCCAACAAGAAACACTTGTTGCTCATCGAGGCGTTCAACCGCGTCGCCGCGCAGTTGCCCGGCGCGCGGTTGGTCATCGTCGGCGACAAGGGCGCTGAGAAAGACAAGATTCACGCTGCTGCGGCTGCAAGTCCTGTGCGCGACCGCATCCATCTCGCCGGCTTCCAGGGGAACCCGACGCCGTGGTATCAAGCCCTCGACCTCCTCGCCGCGCCGTCCATCTTCGAGGGCCTCTCGAATGCCGTGCTCGAAGCGATGGCCTGCGGCGTGCCTTGTCTGGCGCATCACGCGTGTGGCAACGCCGAGGTCATCACCAGCGGCGCGGATGGTTTCCTCGCCGCGCTGGACACGACGGAATTGGTGGCGGCAGAGCTGCATCGCGTGCTCACGACGCCCGCTGAACTCACCGCCGTGGGGCAACGCGCGCGGGCGCGGGTGGACCGCGACTTCTCGATGGACGCGATGGTCCGCAACTACGCCCGCATCTACCGTGAGGTGGCGGGCTGGCCCGCTTGACCGGTTTTGAACAATCCCCCGACGCGCCAGTCCATCTCCGTGGCCGTTAGCTCGCTGGTTCCGCCGGACTTCCCGGTTGATTCCGACCTGCCGCCGGGCGCACTTTAGCACCAACACCTATGAAACGAATCCTTTCGGTCGCACTGGCAGTGGCCTTCCTCGGCGGCGCCGTGCGGGCGGTCGAGTTCACCCGCGAGCAGTCGGGGCGCATCGCCAAGGCCGTCGGCACCCTGCTCGACCGTGCGCATTACAAGGGCACGCGGCTGGACGACGCGATTTCGGAGATACACTTGAAGAACTACCTCGACGCGCTGGACTTCAATCACATGATCTTCCTCCAGACCGACGTGGATGAGTTCACCGCCAAGTTTGGCAAGAAGCTCGACAACCTCACCAACGCCGGGGACGCCGAGCCGGCCTACGAAATCTTCGACCGTTATCTCAAGCGGCTGGATGTCTGCGTCACGCGGCTGCCGGGCCTGCTCAAGGCGCAGCACGACTTCACGCTCGAAGAGAAGTTCAACGCGCAGCGCAACAAGCTGCCGTGGCCCAAGACCGAGGCGGAGTCCGCCGAACTGTGGCGGCAGCGCATGAAGTTCGAACTGCTCAATGGCAGGCTCACGGACGAGACGCCGGCGAAGACCGTCGAGAAAATCACCAAGCGCTACGCCCGCTTGCAAAAGAACATGAAGCAGTTCGACGCCAGCGACACGCTGCAAGTCTATCTCTCCGCGCTGGGCCAGGCCTTCGACCCGCACTCCGCCTACATGGCCCCGGCGGACGCGAAGAACTTCGCCATTCACAACGTGGACCTGAAACTCAACGGCATCGGTGCGCTGCTGGGGCAGGACCCGGACGACGATTTCACCCGCATCCGCGGCCTCACGCCCGGTGGTCCGGCGGAACTCGGCAAGCAGCTCAAGCCCAACGACAAGATCGTTGCCGTGGCGCAGGGCGACGCCGAGCCGGTGGACTGCGTGGGCATGAAGCTCGGCGAAGTCGTGGACATGATCCGCGGCAAGAAGGGTAGCGAGGTCCGCCTCACCATCATCCCGGCGGACGCCGTCAGCGAGGCCGACCGGAAGGTCATCCGCATCGTCCGCGCCGAGATCAAGCTTACGGAGCAATACGCCTACGGCCGCGTCATTGACCATGTCACCGCCGACGGGACGAAGCAGCGCCTCGGCGTGATCGAGCTGCCGCAGTTCTACAAGAAGTGCGCCGCCGACGTGGAGAAGCTCCTCGTCCGCCTCCAGAAGGAAAAGGTTGCCGGCGTGATCCTCGACCTGCGGCGCAACGGCGGCGGGTTGCTGAACGAGGCGGTCGAGTTGACCGGCCTGTTCATCAAGAAAGGCCCGGTCGTGCAGGTGCGGCAGCCCAAGCAGATCGAAGTGCTGGAGGACGAGGACGGGCGTGTTACCTACGACGGGCCGTTGATGGTGCTCGTCGGCCACCACAGCGCGTCGGCGTCGGAGATCGTGGCTGCTGCGTTGCAAGACTACGGGCGTGCGCTGATCGTCGGCGACCTGACCACCCACGGCAAAGGCACGGTGCAGACCCTTTACCCGCTTGGGAATTTCATGGGCACCCGGCAGGTCGCGGACCCCGGCGAACTCAAGTTCACCATCTCGAAGTTCTACCGCATCGCCGGCGGGACCACGCAGAAGCACGGCGTCACGCCCGACGTCATCTTGCCCAACGTCCTTGACTACCTCGAAACCGGCGAAGCCTTCCTGCCCAACGTGCTGGAGGCCGACAACATCCCGCCCGCCAAATACCAGCGCACCGACCGCGTCAACGGCGGCCTCGATGAGCTGCGCAAGAATTCCTCCGCACGCATCACGAAGGACCAAGACTTCGCCTACATCCGCGAGGACATCGAACTCGTGAAGAAGCAGCGCGCGGACAAGACCATTTCCCTGAACGAGCCGCAGCGGCTCAAGGAGAAGAAGGATGCCGAGGCGCGCGCCGAGGCCCGGAAGAAGGAGCGCGACGCCCGCCCGCCCGCCGCCGACAAGGTGTTCCTCGTGAAGACCGAAACGGTGGACAAGAACCTTCCCATCATCCCCATTCAACCGCCGAAGCCCGTCCCGGCAGTGGCCAAGGATGCCTCCACCAAGGGCAAGACCACCCCGCCGGCCAAGAAGGAAGTCAAACCCCCGGAGGACGCTGAGGAGATGGAAGACACCACCGACGCCGCCAAGGCCATCATTGACGCCTATCTCCGCGAGGCCTTGGACATCCTCTCCGACTACACCCGGCAGCAGGCCAAAGCCGGTCGCGGCGAAGTCGTCGTCGTCCCGCGCTGAACTGGCAGAGGAGTCTCGGTTTTGGTCAGAAAGATGGGGGCAGCAAAATTAAATCTTTCTGCCCCCATTTTTCTGACTCAAGCGTAGTGGCTTTCCCTGAAGCCAAATCCTTTGCTGCCTCCGCAACTTTTCCCTAGGCTCGCCATTCAAGTCCGTGTTGCTGAATGGCTTTTATCTCCATCAAGAACGTCTTTGCCCGCGCCGCGCTGGCGACGCCTGCGCAGTTTGACGAGTGGTCCAAGCTCTGGCGCGTGGCGGTGGACGGCGGCTCGCAGGAGCCGCTCCTCGCCTTCATGGCGCGCGAGTCGGGCCTGACCGAGGAGCAATTCTTGGAGAAGCTCGCGGCGGCGCTCGACTGGCCGTTCCTCAACCTCAAGCTGCTCGACATCCCCGTCGAGGCCCGCGTGCGCATCTGCACGAAGGTCGCCTTCCAGCACTGGGTCATGCCCACGAGCTTTGCCGATGGCGTGCTGACCGTCGCGGTGAGCAACCCCTTCGACACCGCGCTGCTCAACGCCGTGCAGTTCGACGCCCACTGTCCCGTGCGCTTCGCGCTCGCGCCGCGCGCGGAGGTGGAGAAGACGCTCAAGAAGTATTACGGCGTCGGCGCCGAGACGCTCGACGAGATGTCCGAGAACGAGCCGATGGAACTCGAGTTGGCGAACGACAAGGAAATCACCGAGGGAGATCAGGAGGCGAGCGTCATCAAGTTCGTCAACCAGATCGTCTGGGAGGCATTCAAGGCGCGCGCGACGGACATCCACTTCGAGCCAGCGGAGGACGAGCTGCGCATCCGCAACCGCATTGACGGCATCCTGCACCAGATTCCGCTGCCGCCGCAGCTCAAGCGCTTCCAGGCCGCCATCATCTCGCGCATCAAGGTGATGTCCGGCATGAACATCTCCGAGAAGCGCCTGCCGCAGGACGGCCGCATCAACGTCCGCATCAAGGGCGAGGAGATTGACATCCGCGTCTCCACCGTGCCGACGGTTTATGGCGAAAGCGTTTCGCTGCGCCTGCTGTTGCGCGGAAAGATTTTCCTCAGCTTGGACAAACTCGGGTTCACGCCCGCCGAGGAGGTCGCGATTCGCGACATCATCTACAAGCCGCACGGCATCATGCTCGTCACCGGGCCGACCGGCTCGGGCAAGTCCACGACGCTCTACGCCTTCCTCAGCTCCATCAAC
>JAYTIO010000064.1:0-8636 GCA_043731805.1 Pedosphaera sp.
GGAGGTCAACGTGCGCGACGTGTATCCGAGCATCTACCCGATGCAGGTGGGCTTCGCGCCGCGCGGCCAGTGCGGCGTGGAGATGACCGACTGGTGGCCACACCTCGCGTCGTGCGCGGACGACCTCGCGTTCGTGCGCAACATGTGGACGACGGACAACGACCACTTCGCCGAGAACCAAATCCACACGGGCCGCCACCGGCTCGACGAGCAGCAGCCCAGCCTCGGCGCGTGGATTCACTACGGCCTGGGCACGCTCAACGAGAACCTGCCCAAGTTCGTCGTGCTCGGCGGGCCGACGAACTCGACGACGCACTGGAGCATCAACTCGCTTTACCTCGGCCCCGAGCACGGCGGCGTGCCGCTCGCGCTCGACCCGAAGAACCCGCTGCCTTTCGGCCAGCGCGACGCCCGGCAGTCCGCCGACGAGCAGCGCGCGGAATACGAACTCATCGGCAAGCTGAACCGCCTCGCCGCCGTGGAGTATCCGCAGGACGACGCGTTGCGCGCGCGCATCAAGGCTTACGAGCTGGCCTTCCGCATGCAGATGGCCGTGCCCGAGGCGCTGGACTTCGCGCCGGAGAACGAGGCCACGAAGAAGCTCTACGGCCTCGACGCTGACGCGACGAAGACCGCGGGCCAGCGCCTGCTCGCGGCGCGGCGGCTGGTGGAGCGCGGCGTGCGTTTCGTGCAAGTCTATCCGAGCGGCTACGGCACTTGGGATTCGCACCAGAAGCTGAAGGACAACCACACGAAGCTCTGCGCGAGCGTGGACAAGCCGGTGGCGGGCCTGCTCCACGACTTGAAGCAACGCGGGATGCTGGAGGAGACGGTTGTCGTCTTCTGCACGGAGTTTGGTCGCACGCCGGGCTTGGAGCTACGCGGCGGCGGCAAGGACGGGCGCGACCATCACCCGCATGGCTTTACGATTTGGATGGCCGGTGCGGGCATCCAGCGCGGCATCGTCCACGGCGAGACAGACGAGCTGGGCTACCACGCGCAGGGCGAAGGTCACTACGTCACGGATCTGCACGCGACCGTGTGCCACTTGCTCGGCATGGACTTACGCCGGCTCGAAGTGCCCGGACGCAAGCGGCTGGAAATCGACCACGGCCACGTCATCCAGGAGATTCTCACCTGAGTGGATTCGGGCTTTGTCCGGCCCCGCGTTCGCGGCAGGCTGGGGGGCGTGAACATTCGGCTGGATCAGGCATTGGTAGCGCGTGGGCTGTGCGACAGCCGTGAGAAGGCGAAGCGCGCCGTGATGGCTGGGGTGGTGCGGGTGAACGGGCAGGTGGCGCGCAAGGCTAGTGACTTGGTGCGCGAGGCGGACGCGCTCACGCTGGATGCGGTGGAGAAGTTCGTGAGTCGGGGAGGCCACAAGCTGGAGCACGCGCTGGAGCACTTCGCCCTGAACGTGCGCGGGTGGACGGCGGTGGACCTGGGGGCGAGCACGGGTGGTTTCACGGACTGCCTGTTGCAACGCGGCGCAGTGAAAGTCTTCGCGGTGGACGTAGGCCAGGGGCAGCTCGCGTGGAAGCTGCGCAACGACGCGCGGGTGATGGTGCTGGAAAGGACGAATGCGCGGGAGTTGAGGGGGGAACAGCTCCAGCGAATGCGGAATGCGGAATGCGGAATGCGGAATGAAGACGCGTTCGCCGTGCCGCTGGTGGTGGTGGATTGTTCGTTCATTTCGCTGCGGAAGATTCTGCCGGCGGCAATGGGTTTGCTCGCAGCGGGTGGGCGCATCGTGGCGCTCGTGAAGCCGCAGTTCGAGGCGGGCAAGGCGGAGGCGGACAAGGGCGAGGGCGTCATCACGGACCCGGTGGTCCACGCGCGGGTGCTGGCGGAGCTGGAAGCGTTCGTGCGGGCGGAGCTGTCGGGCATTGCGTGGCGCGGGGTGACGGAGTCGCCGCTGCTGGGGCCGGCGGGGAACAAGGAGTTTCTGGTGTTGCTGGAGCGGGTTTGAGCAAGGCACGTTTTGCGCGCGATGACTTACGCGGAAGCGCTGGATTACCTGCACGGACTCGCCGTCTTCGGCGCGCGCTTCGGCTTGGAGACGACGCAGCGGATGGCGGCGGGGCTGGGGAACCCGCAGGAGCAACTGCGGTTCATCCACGTCGCGGGGACGAATGGGAAAGGCTCCACGTGCGCGATGCTGGAGAGCGTTTACCGGGCGGCGGGATTGCGCGTGGGGCTGTTCACGTCGCCGCACTTGGTTTCGTTTCGCGAGCGGATGCAGGTGAATCGGCAGCTCATCACTGAGGGAGACGTGGCGCGGTTGGTCGAAGAAGTAATTAGTAGTCAGTGTTTAGTAGTTAGTCAGAAGGGCGGCGGACTGGCTTCACTCAGCCCTCAATCACTAATTACTAATTACTCTCCCCACTCTCCTCCCACGCTCTTCGAGTTCGTGACGGTCATGGCGCTGCGCTACTTCGCGGAGCAGCGGTGTGACGTGGTGATTTGGGAGACAGGGCTGGGCGGGCGGCTGGACGCGACGAACATCGTGACGCCGCTGGCGAGTGTCATCACGAACATCGCGTTGGACCACCAGCAGTGGCTGGGGGACACGCTGGCGAAGATCGCGAGGGAGAAGGCGGGGATCATCAAACCGGGCGTGCCGGTGCTGACGGCAACGGATGCGGAAGAGGCGGTGGCCGCGATTCGCGCGGAGGCGGAGCGTCTGGGAGCGCCGTTCACGTTGGTGGCGGGGGAGCGGGGCACCGGCAAGCGGGACAAATGCCAGACGGGGGCAGCCGGGACGCCTGCCCCACTAGTCTTGCCGTTGCGCGGGGCGCATCAGCGGCGGAACGCGGCGCTGGCGGTGGCGGTGGTCGCGGTGTTGCAGGACACGCTGCCGGTGAGCGAGGCGGCGCTGCGACGTGGGTTGGAAACGGTGCAGTGGGCGGGGCGCTTGCAGGTGGCGAGCGTGGGTGGGCGAGAATTTCTCCTCGATGGGGCGCACAACCTGGACGGGGTTCACGCGCTGGTGGCGGCGTTGCGGGGCGACTTCAGAGATCGGCCATTTGCGCTCGTGCTGGGGATGCTGGGGGACAAGGAGTGCGAACTCATGTGCCGCACGCTGGCCCCGCTGACGCGGCGCATCGCGGCGGTGCGGGTGAAGAGCAACCGGTCGGTGGAACCGGCGGGGCTGGCGGAGTTTTGTCGGCGGGCGAATCCAGCGGCGCTCGTGACGGCGCACGAGTCAGTGGGGGACGCGCTGGCGGCGGTGCAGGAGGAGCCGCGGGTGGTCATCGCCGGGTCGCTGTATCTCATCGGCGAGGCGCTGGAGCGGCTGGGGCTGGATGCGGCGGCGGGGGAGCGGGGGTTGAATGAGTGGCAGCCGGCTGGGCGGAAGAGTTGAAAGGCTGAAGCCCTTTCGTGCAAAAGGCACCGGGCCGCGGCGGCGGGCCGCGACCAGCGATTCGTCGGCGCTCACACTCGGAGCACGGCGGTCACAGACCGCCGCCACAGGCTCAGAACCGGAGGTTCAAGTTCAGGCCGGCCCCGAGGTCGAACTTCTGGTAATCGGGTTCGGACGGGGCGTCGGAGTCTTTGATTTCGTAGGAGAGGAAGCCGCGCAGACTGACGTTCGGAGCGAGCGTGACGTAGGCAGAGAGGCCGGCGCTGTGGAGGTAATCGAAGCGTCCGGCCTGGCCGCCATAGCGGGTCATCAGGAGCCGGTAGTAGGGCTGCACGGCGAGCTTGGGGCCGAAGACGTGCGTGTAGGCGGCGAGGAAGGAGTTGTCCAGCCGGTCGTTGATATTGCGGGGCATGGGCGGGGCGGAAGGCGTGAAGGGGCGAGCTTCGGAGAGGTGGTAGTTCATCTGCCACCCGAAGCTGAGGGACTTGGTTTCGCTGAACGAGACGTTGCGCGTGACGCCGACGCGCGGCAGCCACTCGCTGTAGAATTGATGGTAGGCGGTGTAGGTCGGCGGGTGATCGAGGAGGCGCGAGCACTCGACGCCCACCTCGGCGGTCCAGTCCTGGCGGAAGGCCCACTTGGTTTCGGCGAATAGGGCCTGAAGCTGAAAGTCACTGCCGCCCTTGTTGGAGGTTGCATCGCCCAGCCCGTAGTTGAACCACTGCTGGCGCGCTCCGACGCGCGGAGCCACCGCGCCGTGGCTGGTCTGGAGGGGCACCGGCGCGTAGGCGATTTGCGCGGTGTTGACGAAGAGGCTGGTGCCGGTGGCGTCCTCGGCGAGGCTTTGGTTCGAGGTGTAGAAGAACTGGCTGTCGAAGGTCGCCTCGAAGAGCGTGCGCTTCTGCTTCATCTTCAGAATGGACTGCGGGCCGACGTCTTTCAGCTCGCCTTGGAAGAGTTCCGGCGCGTCGGTCTCGGGGGTGCCGAGTTTGGAGGCGTCGCGGAGTTTCTGCTCCAGCGCTTGGTTGCGCTTGATGGCGTCGGCCTGGTCCACGCGCGGGGTCTGGGCGGAGGCGAGGGCCACGCTGGTGAGGCACACGGCACCGGCGAGGAGGGGGAGGGAGGGGCGGTTCATGCGAGGAGGGAAAGCAAGCGAACGGTGGTGAGTCACGGGCGGACGCCGATGGTGATGTTGTTGGCGACATTGCCCACGAAGAGCTGCGCGGGGCTGCCGCCGTAATTCACGTTGACGAGGAAGTTGACGTGGCCGGGCACGGAGTTCGCGCCGGTGTTCGGGCTGGCGGCGAGGAGGCCGGTCTGGGAGTAGAGATTCACCCTGCTGCCACTGGGGAAGTTGATATTGGAGAGGTTCACCGTGCGGGCGCTCAGGGAGATGTGGGCGACGCTGGAAAGGGTGGTGCCGTTGACCGTGAGCGTGTCGCCCGCACTGAGGTTGGCCGCGATGGAAGGCGAGCTGGAGACGCCAGTGAAGGAGCCACTGGCGACGACAAGGTTTTGCGCAGCGTTGAGGTTCAGCGTGGTGAAGCCGCTGATAGCGACGCTGGTCAAGCTGAGGTTCTGGCCCGCTGTCAGGTGAAGCTGGCTGCCTGAATTGGCGAGGCTGACGCTGTTCAGGCTCATCACGCCGTCCGTGACGAGGTGCAACTCGCCGATGTGGAAAGCGGTGATGGAGGCTCCGGGCACGATGGTGAGGCCGAGCTTGCCAGCCAACGTGACCCGTTCGAGCGCGGGCATGCCCACTGCCGGCAGGGTGGCGGAGAGCTGGAGCGCGGGGGAATCGAGGTGCAGGTATTCCTGCGCGCCGATGGTGAAGTCGGTCTGGTTCAGGTAGGGCGTGAAGTTGAGCTGCGAGACGGAGGCGTCAACTCTGATGTTCTTGCCGACAAAACCACTGGAGTCCGGCACGCCGAGGGCGGCGGAGAGGTTGACGAGACCGGGGTCGAGGAAGAGGTGCGCGGGATGGTCGCCCAGGTTGGGCGTGCGGATGACCACGTCGGTGGCCTTGGCGATGGCGAGCCGGTCGGCGCGGGTTTCCACGACGCGTTCGAGCACGGAGGTGTCCACCGTTTCCACGGTGTTTTCCGTGGCCTGGTTGCCCACGAGGAGGTGCGTGTCCGTCGCGACGCCGGAGGCCAGCAGGGTGAGCTGGCGGTCGACGGCGGCCAGAATAACCGGCATGGACGGCAACGGCTGCTCAAAGCCCTGCACGAGCCGGGAGCTTTCCACGAGTTTGCTGAGGTTGATGTTCAACTGCGGGCCGAACCGCTGCGTGCCGGGCAGGACGAACGTGACCTGGCCGGCGGTCAAGATACGGAAGTCGCCGTTGGGCAGAGTGATTTGGCCGCGGCCTTCGAGCACGACGGCTTTGAACCCACCGCCGGCCGTAGCGGTGACGACGATGGTGGTGCCGAGCACGGCGGCGGACGCGCCCTTGGTGCGGATGGTGCCGCCGCCTTTGCCCTTGGGGGAATGGAAGAGGACGCTGCCTTGCTCGAGGTTGATGGCCCGGCCGCTCTTCTCGAAGGAGAAGGCGGTGTTCGCCCCGACTCGGGTGACGGTCTTATCGGGGGCCATCAGCTCCGCCAACGAGTCCGGTCCGGTGCGGATCACATCCGGGGCTTTGAAGGCGTCGCCGAGCTTGGCCTTGGCGGACGCGCGGGTCTCCATGCTGACGATGCTCACGTCCTTGATCACCTGGCTGAACGTGGCGTCCGTCAGCGGGGCGGCGGGCAGGGCGAGGGGCAGGGTCAGACTCAAAACGAGAGGGAAAAACTTCGTGGTCATAGGATTCATCCGTCGTTAAGGTCTGGGGGAAACCTCTATGGCTTCCCCCGCTCAAAGTCAATCCCGCCAGCAGCCTTGGGCGCGCACGGGATTGTGTCTGGCCGTCGGGTTGATCGTCTTCTTCGCGCTCCACCGGGAATCCGCCTGGCTGCTCAACGCCGAGAATTTTCTCCAGGACCGACTGGCGCGCACGGGCCGCACGGTGCCGCACAATCCCGACCTTGTGCTGGTGGGCTTCAACAAGGGGCAGTATGCGCAGGGCGTGGGCGGCGACACCGCCAAGTCGCGCGCGCTGCAACTCCTGCGCGCCTCCTTCCCGTGGTCGCGCGAGGTGTGGGCCGAGGTCATCGAGCGGGTGATGGGGGCCGGGGCCAAGGGTGTGGTGCTCGACTTGGTGTTGCCCGGGGCCCGCGACGGCAACGACAAGCTCGCCGTCGTGCTCAACAAATACCAAGGCCGGGTCGTCATCGGCTATCAAGTCATGGAGGCGGACAAGGAGGCGGGCGAAGGCGTGGCCTTGCTGCTGCCCGACGAACTCCTCCCGGCGGGGGACAAGGCGGTCGAACAAGACGTGCGCGCGGGCTTCGTGAACATCTGGCCGGACGCCGACGGCGTGGCGCGCTCGGTGCGGTTCCGCATCTCGGACACCAGCTTCCTGCGGCAGCTCAAGCGCGACGTGCCCGCCGGGGCGGATGAGCCGCAGATGGAGTCGCTGTCCGCCCGCGCGCTGCGGGTGCTGGGCCAGGCGGACAAGCTTCCCGCCGGCGAGGAGTCCCTGCGCTTCCGCTACACCAGCGCCGGGGCGAAAGAGGGCAACCTCGGCTTCGAGGTCATCGAGATTGACGACCTCTTCGCCGAGAATTACTGGCAGGGAAACCTGAAGGCCGGCCAGTTCTTCAAGGACAAGCTGGTGCTCGTCGGCCCCACCGGCGAAATCTTCCACGACTCGCACAAGACACCGATGGCCGACTCGCAACTGCCCGGCCCCATCATCCACTTGAACATCATCAACGCGGCCCTGCGCGGGGAGTTCGTCCGCGTCGGGATGGCGGACGTGAATGTGCCGATCCTCGTCGGCGCGCTGTTGCTGGCGGTCGCGCTGTCGTGGCTGAGTCGTTCCGGGACGCTCCGGCTGACGATCTTGGTGGCGCTCGCGGCGGGCGGCTTCGGCGGCGCGGCGCTGCTCTACGAGTATAAGGACATCGTGGTCGTGGCCGCCTCGCCCATGACGATCCTCGTCCTCAGCGGCGTGGCGACGCTGGGCTACGACTTCCGCGTCGAGCGGAAGGCCAAAGAGAAACTCCGCGCCACGATGGACCTCTACTTCTCCCCGAAGGTCAGCGCCTACGTGCTCGCGAATCCCGGCTCGATGGAGGCGCGTTCCGCCGAGGTCACGCTGCTCCTCACCGACCTGCGCAACTCCACTCCGCTGGCCGAGCAGCTCGGCCCCGGCGGGATGTTCACCCTCCTCAACCAAGTCTTCGAGGTCGAGACCAACGCCGTCATGGGCCAGGACGGCGCGCTCGAACACTTCCTCGGCGACCAGTTCCTCACCTACTGGGGCGCGCCCATCCCGCAGCCCGAGGGCGCGGACCAAGCCTTGCGTGCCGCGATGGAACTGATCAAGGGCATGGAGCAGGTCAAGGCCGCGCAGACCCCCGAGGTCAAGGCGCTCTTCGGCTACGGCGTCGCGCTGCACTGCGGCTCCGTCCTCTTCGGCAACAAAGGTTCCGCCAAGCGCCTCGACTTCGGGCTCGTCGGCGACACCATCAACGAAGCCGCGCGCATGGAGGCGCTCACCAAGTATTACCACGTCATCCTGCTCGTCTCGCGCGAGTGCTTCGTGAAGCTCACCAGCCCCGGCCGGCACCGGTTGCTGGACCGCGTCATCGTGAAGGGCAAGAGCAGGCCGGTGGAGCTGCTCGAAATTGAAAACCCCCGCACGCCGCCCAACTACGGCGAACTGGTGAAGGTCTGGGACCGCGCGTTCGCCGACTACTCCGCCGGGAAGTTCGCCGCCGCCCGTCCCGTCTTCGCGCAGCTCGCCGAGCAGTTCCACGACGGCCCCAGCCAGCTCATGGTCCACCGCTGCGAGGAGCTGACGGCCCACCCGCCGACGGGCTGGCAGGGCGTGTGGCGGATGGAGAACAAGTAGCGGGGGGCGGGGAAAGGATCAGGATTAAGATCAGGATTAAGAGCGGGAGCCGAGGCTGACCGAAGCACTCCATCCTGCTCGCAATCCTGATCCTGATCTCAGCCACCCAAAGCATGGGAAGACTCGCTGGCCCGGTTGACTCGCACCTTGCCACGATTTGATCCAAAGCCGCCTTGGTTGGGCCGGTTTGCGCACTGATTCGGGCGCACGCTGGCTGCCTTGGGCGGCATCACGGCGGGCTTGGGAGCCACCGCGTAGCCATTGGGAGAAATGCAGGCTCGGTTGGAAGACATCACGGACCGATTGGGAGAC
>JAYTIO010000065.1:0-3029 GCA_043731805.1 Pedosphaera sp.
CGCTCGTCGTCTTCCTCGGCGACAACGGCTCCGACGCGCCGCTCGGCCACCAGCACGCGGTCGCCTGTGCCGAGCCGTTGCGCGGGAAGAAGGGCTCGCACTACGAAGGCGGGATGCGCGTGCCCTTCATCGCGGCATGGGCGAAGGCGAGCGTGGGCAATGCCTTTCAGCAACGTCTCCCCATTCCTGCGGGCAGCATTCAGAGCCAGCAAGCGGCGGTGTATGACTTGTTCCCCACGCTTCTCGCGCTCACCGGCAAGTCCGCGCCGGCGAATCATCTCGTGGACGGCGCGCGCCTCGACACCTTGCTCGCGGGCAAGCGCGACGCGAGCCGCGACGAGACGTTCCTCATGCACTACCCGCACTCGCCGCACCGCACTGACTACTTCACCACGTATCGCAACGGCGAGTGGAAGGTCATCTACCACTACTTCCCCACCGAGGTTTCCGAGAACTCGCACTACCAGCTCTTCAATTTGAAGAGCGACCCCTTCGAGCAGACGAACCTCGCCGCGTCCGAGACCGCGGTGCTGAAGCGCCTGATGCAGGGCCTCATCGTCGGCTTGGAAAAGGAGGGCGCGGTGTATCCGGTGGCCAAGGAGACGAGGCTGGGGGTGAAACCAAAGCTACCATGAAGTCACGCACCACATCGCGTCGGCAATTTGTTCAGGTCACGGCAGCCGGAAGTGCTTTGGCTACCCTGAGCGGCCCGAGTGTGGCCGCACAGCCTGCTGGGAAAGCGCCGGCCACCAAGACCCTCAAGACCGACGTGCTCGTCTGCGGCGGGGGTTGCGCGGGCGCGGCGGCGGCACTCGCGGCAGCGCGACATGGCGCGAAGGTCTTGCTTGTCGAGAAGGCTCCGTTTGCTGGCGGCATCATCACCTGTGTTGGGCTGCCTTACTTCGATGGCATCGCGAACATCAAAGACAACCGCATCGTGGTGCGCGGCATTGCGCTGGAGCTGCTGTCCAAATCCGGCGTGTGCAAGCCCGACGCCACGCACACGGCGAAGCACAATCCCACCATCGGGAATTCCTTTGAGTTCAAGCTGCTGCTCGACCGCCTACTGCGCGAGCAGAAGGG
Organism: Pedosphaera sp.; assembly: GCA_043731805.1. Classification (GTDB taxonomy): domain Bacteria; phylum Verrucomicrobiota; class Verrucomicrobiia; order Limisphaerales; family SXTU01; genus SXTU01. Next base: position 1,084 of record JAYTIO010000065.1, read on the forward strand.
GCGGCTGACGGTGCTGTTCAACTCGTTCGTCTGCGGCGTGCAGACCAGCGGCGGGCGCATCCGCTCCGTGCTGATTGCCAACAAGGACGGCCTCGTGAACGTAGAGGCCAACACGGTGATTGACTGCACCGGCGATGCGGATGTCGCCGCTTGGGCTGGCGCGCCCTTCGAGCAGAACACCGAGGTGCAGCCGCTCACGCTGCACTTCCGCATCGGCAACGTGAAGCGCGTCGGCAACCTCAGCCAGAACTGCCGCGCCGCGCTCGCGAAGGCGCAGGCCACTGGCGAGTTGCCCTGCTTCTACGGCCCCGGCGTGATGTTCCTCTACCACGACAGCGAGGTTTACATCCACGGCGTCCGCGTGCCGGCGAACCCGACTGATGCCGCCGACCTCTCGCGCGCCGAGATGCAGGGCCGCGCGGATGCGTGGGCGATGTTTCAGGCGTGGAAGCGCGACGTGCCGGGCTTCGAGCAGAGCTATTTCATCGAGGCGTATCCGTGGATTGGCGTGCGCGAGTCGCGCCGGCTCGTGGGCCAGCATGTGTTGAGCGAGGACGATCTGATGAAGTCCCGTCGCTTCGACGACGCCATCGCCACCGGCTGCTGGTATCTGGACTTGCACCCGAACAAAACTGTCGTCGGCAGCGCGAACGACTTCGACCCGAAGAAGGTGCAGCCAGAGCCTTACGACATCCCGTATCGCTCGCTGCTGCCGCAGAAGATTGAGAATCTCCTTGTCGCCGGCCGCTGCCACTCCGCCACGCGTGGCGCGCACGCCTCGACGCGTGTGACGGTGACCGCGATGGCGATGGGAGAGGCTGCGGGCACGGCCGCCGCGCTGGCCGTGGCGGCCAAGCAGAGCGTGCAGGAAATCCCCGGCGTGAAAGTCCGCGAGGCGCTGAAGGCGAGCGGGGCAGGGCCGTTCACCGAGGGTTGAAGGGCTGAAGGGGGATGGGCTAGGCGACTCCCGGGCAGCCAGTGGGAGCCAGGCCTCTTCACTCTTCAACCCTTCACTGACTGACCGTTCAGCTCACCTTCCGCAGCTTGGTGATGCGGCCGGTGTTGACCCACTCGGCGACGAAGATGTTGCCGTCGTCGTCGAAGCAGGCGTCGTGCGGGTGGAGGAACTTGCCGGCGACCCAGCCTTCGCCCTTTTCCTCGCGGCGAAGTTTCATCCCTTCCTTGAGCACGGCGGCACGCCACTCAGGGTCTTCGCCGAGGTGGACGATGACCTTGTCGTCCTTGTCGAGCAGGGTGATGCGGGCGCTGAGGTCGGGCACGAGCATCACGTCGCCGTGCGTGTCGATGTTCGCGGGGAGGATGAAGCCGTCGAGGGTCTTCACGTGCTGTCCGCTGAGGGTAAACCATTGCAGGCGCTTGTTCGCGCGGTCGCAGACGACGACGGAGGGCGTGCGAACGCGGACCTTTTCGCCACCTGTCGTGACGGCATCGGAAGTCGCTGCCGTGCGGCCGGGGCGGTCATCGAGCCAGATGCCGTGCGGCGTGTTGAACTGGCCGGGGCCGGGGCCCGGTTCGCCGAACATGGAAACCCACTTGCCGTTCTTGTCGTAGCGGTGGACGCGGTGCGAGCCGTAGCCATCGGCAAGGTAGAAGCTACCGTCGGGGAGGAAGGCAAAATTGGTGGGCATGAAGGCGTCGCGGCCCCAACGCTTGGTGGGCTTGGTGTCCTCGTCCTTGAGATAGATGCCGGACTCCATTGGCGCGCGTTTCTCCCAGACGACCTCGCCCTTGAGGGTGAGCTTGGCGAAGCTCTTGACCTGCTGATAGGCGGTGACCCAGAGGAACTGTTCCTTGCCTTCAGTGCGGACTTCGAGGCCGTGGCCGCCGCCTTGGAACTGCTGGCCGAAGGCGCGGATGAACCTGCCCTGCGGGTCGAACACAAAGATGGACGGATGGTCCTTCAGGTTCTCGCGGCCCTCGTGGAT
>JAYTIO010000066.1:0-9508 GCA_043731805.1 Pedosphaera sp.
TCCAGCGACGATCCCGCGCCCGCCGTCGCCGTGGGCCACGGGAAGCCGACGCCGTAGCGCACCTCGTCCACGATGCGTCCGGCGGCATCCCGCAAGGCGATGCGCTCGCCAGTGTTCTTCAGCTTGCCGGGCAACGGGCCAGCCGGTGGGAAGCCGTAGGCCTTGCGAAAGGCCGCCGGGTCCGCTGCGACGACGAGGAAGCCGCCGGGCGGGAGCGTGTTGGTGGGGCCGAAGCGGAACTTGTCGAGCTGCCAGCCGGCCAGGTGCGCCTCGGTCGTGCCCACGTTGTGCAACTCGATGAACTCCAGGGGCTTTTTCTCCGCCGGCTCGAAGTGGATTTCGTTGATGACCACGCGCGGCTGGGCGGCGGCGGAGAAGGCGACGAGCAGCAGGCTGAACCAGACCGACGCGGTTGAACGCAGCGGCCCCAGCTTCAACGCAGAGACGCAGAGGCCGCAAAGTTGCGCAGAGCGGAGGCCGGCAAAGCTTGCCAGGAGGGGAACTCGTCTGGACTGGGACAGCTCTGCGTTCCTCTGCGTTCTCTGCGTCTCTGCGTTAAAGGTAGGGTCACGGCCAACCACACCAGCCGGCTCTGCGGCGCGGGCACATCGCAGCAGAGCGGGTTGGCTCCATGAATCTCCAGCCACAGTCAACAAGATGGGGGCGAAAAGTTGGAGTCTGCCGGCGACTCCGAAGGCTGCTGGCAAGCTCACACGGCCAACTGGGGCCGGGCGGGCGGCGGTTCGTTGATGTGCGCCCAGAACGCGCCGAGTTGCTTCACGGCGTCGAGGTATTGCTGGAAGTCCACGGGCTTGACCACGTAGGCGTTCGCGCCGGCCTGGTAGCTTTGCGCGAGGTCGGATTCCTCGCGCGAGGAGGTGAGCATGACGACGGGGATGGTGCGCAGGCCCGGGTCCGCCTTCATCTGGCGCAGCAGCGAGAGGCCGTCCACGCGCGGCATCTTCAGGTCGAGGAAGGCCACCACCGGCAAACCCTCGGGCCGGGCCGCGTGCTCGCCTCGACGGAAGAGGTAGTCGAGCGCTTCCGCGCCGTCGCGCACCACCATCACGTCCTGCGCGAGGTGTTGCTCGCCCAGCGCGCAGAGCGCGAGTTCGGCGTCGTTGGGGTTGTCCTCCGCCAGCAAGATGCGTTTGTGTCCAGAGCTCATGTCAGTTGGTTGCGCGGTTATCCGACGCGCTCGCGGCGGGAGCTTTCAAATCATTTCCGGGCCCCGCCAGTTTCGGCAGGCTGAACCAGATGGTCGCGCCTGCGTCGGGCTGGCCCTCGGCCCAGGTGCGGCCGCCGTGGCGCGCGATGATGCGGCGGACGTTGGCGAGGCCGATGCCCGTGCCCTCGAAGTCCTCCGGGCGGTGCAGGCGCTGGAACACGCCGAAGAGGTGGCTGGCGTATTTCATCTCGAAGCCGACGCCGTTGTCGCGGACGAAGAAGATGGTTTCGTTGGGCGTGTCCGGTTCGCAGCCAACCTCGATGACGGCGCGCTCGCGTGGGCGCGAGTATTTCACCGCGTTGGCCAGCAGGTTGGCCCACACCTGCCGCAAGAGCGAGGCGTCGCCCGGCACGGCGGGGAGCGGGTCGATGCGCCACTCGATGACGCGGCCTTGGAGGTCCGGCTCTAGGTCGCGCAGGACAGTTTGCACGAGCGCGGCCATGCCCACGGTGTCGCGGCGCAGCTCGGCGCGGCCCATGCGCGAGAACTCCAGCAGGTCGTCAATGAGCCGGCCCATGCGCTTGGCGGACTCCGTGATGAGGCTGAGATAGCGCCGCTCCTTCTCGTCGAGCTTGGGCGCGCTGGTGCGTTGGAGCAGCCCGGCGAAGCCGTCGATGTGCCGCAGCGGCGCGCGGAGGTCGTGGGAGACGGAGTAGGAGAAGGCCTCGAGCTCCTTGTTCGCAGCTTCGAGGAGACCGTTGCGGCTGGCGACCTCGGCGAGCAACCGCGTGCGTTCGTCCTCGGCCCGCTGGCGCTCGGTGACATCGCGGATGTGCTGGGCCGCGCCGAGCAATTCGCCGTGCTCATCGCGAATGGGGCTGAAGGAGACTTCAAAATGCCGCCGCTCGTCCCCGGACTTCATCGTGCGGCTCACGGTGAAGCCTTCGCCCCGGAGCGCGCGCGCCCAGACGATGAGTTGCTCCTCCTGCTCGTCCGGCACATGGGCGAGCGGGTCGGACAATCTCATGCCGATGGCGATGTCCTTGCCGAAGTCGCGGCGGAAGGCGTCGCGATAGGCGGAGTTGAAGGTGAGGAAACAGTAGTGCGTGTCGAGGGCCGCGATGCGGTCGTGCGTGCCCTCGATGATGCCGCGCAGGCGGTGGTGGGCGAACTCCAGCGCCGCGTGGCTGGTGCGGAGCTGGGACTCGGCGCGCTTGCGCTCCGTGATGTCGGTCGAGATGCCGCAGACGCCGTAGGGCTCGCCGGCCGCGTCGCGCAGCGGGAACTTCACGCTGATGTAGGTGTGCAGGCCGTCGTCCTGCGGCGCGATTTCCTCGATGGTGAGGGCGTCGCGCGACTTCAGCGCGCGCTCGTCGTTGGCGCGAAAGGCGTCGGCCATGAGCTGGGGGAAGATGTCGTGGTCGGTCTGGCCATGCACGGCGGCGCGCTCGACATGGAAGAGTGTTTCGAAGCGACGGTTGACGAGCAGATAGCGGCCGTGCGCGTCCTTGAGGTAGATGACGGCGAAGCTGTTGTCCAAGATGGCCGAGAGGCGCTGCTGGCTCTCGCGCAACAGTTCCTGCGCCTGCTTGCGCTCGGCGGCCTCGGCCTCGAGCGCGTGGTTGCTCGTGCGCAACTGGCGCTCGCGGGCACGGGAGGTTTGCGCTAGGTAGGTCGCGATGCCGAGCAGGCCCGCGAAGGTCGCCCCGCCGCCCAACGCCACCGTGGCCAGGGGCGTGCGCAGCTCGGCGAGCGTCTCGGCGGTCGGCCAGGCGCGGAGGGTCCAGGGCACGTCCTGAATGCGCAGCCGCACCTCGCGGGGCCGGGCCAACTCGGCCGGCCCGGCCGCGCTGCGGAAGATTTCGCGGTCGCCTTCGAGGAGCTTGAACCAGTGCCCGCGCTTGACCGGCCCCAGCGCCGACTCGACGAGGCCCTTCACGCTGACGAGGCCGACCACGAGGCCGGAGAAGTTGGTCCCGCGCGCCATCGGGGCCATGAGCAGGAACACCCGCTCGCCGCCGGCCTCCATCGTGGGCGAGACGAAGATGTCCTGCCGGTCGCGGGCATCGCGCAGGAGCGCGTCGCGCCGGAGACCGGGCGGGGCGGTGGGGTCGAGGAACGCGAGGCTGCCGCGCGGCAGCACCATGCGCGGCATGAGCTTGTCGTCGGTCCAGCCGATGGCTTTCAAGTCCGGGTAGTGGCCCAAGTAGAGCTGCGCCTCCGCGTCCCATTCCGCCGGCCGCAATAGCTTTTGCACCTCCCAGCGGCGGGCGATGCGCGTGAGCGTCAGGAAGCGCGCCTGGGCTTCGGCGTGGATGAGTTGCTGCATCTCGCCCACCTGCTGCGTGGCGGCGCGGTCAATCTGCCGCTCCTCCTGCACGCGGAGCGCCTGCCAGAGCAGCAGCGTGATGGTCAACGCGCTGGTGCCCACCGCCAGCGGGAGCCAGCGCACCAGCACCAGGCCCTCGCGCCGGCCCCAATCGTGCGCGAGCGCCATCAACCCGGCGGCGAGGGCCATGAAACCCAGCGCGGACCGCAGCGCCATCGGCTTCGCGCCTTCCCAGCGGTAGCTCGTCGGCATGTCGAGCGCCTGGCCCGACACGGAGAACAACGCCAGCCCCAGCAGCACGCAGGCGAGCAACCCCACGGCCATCGGGCGGCGCTGCTTTTTCGGCTGGCCGTTCAGGAGCGTGAGCGCGTTGCCGGCGAGGAGGAAACCAATCGCGCCGTTCACCGACATCCGGCCCGGCGGCGCAAGCTCATCGCCGGTCACGTCGTTGGCGAGCAACTCATCAATGCCGAGGTCGCTGGCGAGCAAGTATTCCGCGAGCGTCAAGCCGCCGAGGAGCGTGACCAGCGCCGCCAGCACGGCCGCGACGAACCACTCCCAGCGGCGGACGGTGGGGGTGGAGTTCAGCGCGAGCGCCGCGCCCGCGAGGATGAAGCCCAGCGCGGAGTTGGCCTTCAGGCTCCCCGTCGGCGCGAGGAACGCCTCGAGCCGCGGCAGGTCCAGCCACCACCCCGCCAGCCCGAAGCCGCCCATGAGCAGGCAGAACAAGCCGACCCCGAGCGCGATGCGTCCGGATGTGGAGTGACGGTTCATGTGCGTCGCGCGGAGGCTATGGCAAACCAGTCCGCGCGCAAATCAGGAAAGCTCTGAGCCGGAACCATGCAGTTGAAGCGGCACATGCCGATTTCAAATGCACGGCTCCGGCTGAGGGCGGTCACCGCAGCTTGGGGAAAAACTCCCGCGCCGTCGCACACGTCGCCGCGCTCAACTCCTCTAGCGAACAGCCCGTCACCGCCGCCACCGCCGCCGCGATTTCATTCACGTAGGCGGACTCGCAGCGCTTGCCGCGATACGGCACCGGCGCGAGGAACGGCGCGTCCGTCTCCAGCATGAACTTGCCCAGCGGCGTCGCCGCCAGCGTCTCGCGCACGGTCTGGCCATTCTTGAACGTCACGATGCCCGTGAAGCTCACCAGCGAGTTCATCGCCAGCACCCGCCGCATCTGCTCCGGCGTGCCCACGAAGCAGTGAAACACCCCGCGCACGCGACTGGCGAACGGCTGGAGCATCGCCAACGTCTCCTCGAAGCACTCGCCGCGCGTGTGGATGACGAGGTTCAGCCCCACCTCCGCCGCGACTTCGAGCTGTTGCTGAAAGACCTCCGCCTGCCGCGCCTTCACATGAGCGTCCTCCTTCACAGTCCCGCCGCTCGCGCTCGGCAACCGGAAGTAATCCAATCCCGTCTCGCCGATGGCCACGACCTTGCGATGCTTCGCCAGTTCCCGCAGCTCCGCGCGAAAATCCGTTGGCGCATGCACCGCGTCGTTCGGATGCCAGCCCACCACGGCGAACACGGATTCGAACCGCTCTGCCAGCGCCACCGCCCGGGCGCTGCTCTCCAAGTCCGTCCCGATGCTGACGAGCCGTGTGATGCCCACCGCCGCCGCGCGCTCGACGAGTTGCGGCAGTTCGTCGGCGAAGTCGGGGTAGTCCAGGTGCGCGTGCGTGTCGTAGAATTCGGCCATGAGTGAAACCAGCCCGGCTGGCGCGGCTTTCCATAAGGGCGGGGGACGACGCGCGCAATCCACATTTCGAGCGCAGCCGAATTGACCACCCGCCTCCGGCAACTCACCAGCGCCACTCACTCTTGGCCGCTCAACCCCGGCGTGCACCCGAAAATCACTCAGCACGGAGGCCGGGCTTGATTTCAACGCCGGGCATTTGGTATGCATCGGGGCGACCAAAAAATTTATGCCACAACCTATTTACCACCCGAGCCTCGAATGCGCCCAGCACGGCGGCAAGTCCCTCGCCGAAGTGCTCGACTTCGCCAAAGCCGCCGGCGCCACCGGCATCCAGCCCAGCAACTACCACCTCAACGGCGGCAAGCTCTTCAAGTCCGCGAAGGAAATCCGCGACACCTTCGAGTCGCGCGGCATGACGCTCGACGGCATTTCCGCCCACTGCCCCTTCTGGGTCCACACCAGCGCGTGGACCGGCACCAAGTCCGGCAACCCCTTCATCGCGCCCGACCTCGCCAAGAAGACGCCGCAGGAAATCGAGAAGTGGCACGAGAACTACCTGCTCAAGCTGATGGACCTCAGCGCCGAGCTGAATGTGAAGGTCATGCCAATGTTCTGGGGCGTGGCGTTCGGCTGGGAACTCGCCAGCGGCTACCCGTGGGGCTTCTGGGCCGGTGGCGGCTTCGACCTGCTCGCCGAGGGCAAGGAACGCTTCGTCAAGAAGACCGCCAAGCTCCGCAAGCACGCCAACGAACTCGGCATCAAGCTCTGCCACGAAATCCACCCCGGCACCGCCGCCAGCACCGCCGATGACTTCAACATGCTCGTGGACATCTGTGGGGGCGACGCCTCCCTCGCCGTGAACGCCGACCCGTCCCACTGCTGGGAAGGTGAGACTTGGGAGAGCCGCTTCCTCAAAGTCGGCAGCCGGATTTACGCCGCGCACGTGAAGAACTTTGTCATTCGCGGCGGCTTCCCGCTCCGGGCGATGCAGCCCGACTGGAGCAAGCGCGCGATGCAGTTCACCGACCTCGCCAGCGGCGACTTGAATATGAACCGCTACGTCGAACTGCTCATCCACGTGGGCTACCCGCAGCGCTACATGAAGCACACGGGCGCGAAGTCCGCCCCGCTCGTCGTCGAGGCCGAGAGCGCGCACAAGGAACTCGACCACTGCTCCGCCGACGGCGTGCGCTACGTGAAGAACCACCTGTGCTTCCCCGTAGCCGCCGGCTCCTTCGAGGACGGCATGGGCGCGTAGGCGAAACGAAGCTCCACTTCACGCAAAGGGCGCGACGCCAGTCGCGCCCTTTGCTTTTGGAGTAGGGCAGCCGGGTGCAGCGGCGATGGCGCATCTTGGAGTGTCCATGGCCCACCGACCGCCGCACCTCCTCTCCCCGGCCCTCGCCCCATCTGATGGCGAAGCGGGCGGAGTGCGCCGCCGCTGACGGGTGCGGGTGTCAAGTTGCGCGCTGGAGCTTCCCGCGCGCTTGCCCTGCGCTTCGCAGCCTGCTTAATTCCCGTCGCGCCATGAAACCTCCCACCCACCCCGTCGCCCTCAACCGCCGGGACTTCGTCCGCGCCGGCTCCGCGCTGGCCGCCTCCGCGCTGGCCCCCGGCCTCGCCCATCAAGCTCCGGCAGCGGACGCTCCCGCGCCGGCTGCGCCCAAGCCCGCCCCCGCCGTCAAGCCCCCTCCCCTCCTCACCCCCGCCGACAAATTCCGCGACGTCTCCCGCGGCACCCCCAAGCCGCACAGCCTCAAGGGCGACGCGTTGGCCGAGGCCCGCCTCACCCCCGAGTCATGGCGGCTGGAAATCACCGCCGACCCGGCGCCCAAGGAACCCGCCAGCCTCAGCACCCCGCTCACCCTCGCCGATAACACCGCGCTGGACCTGCCCGCGTTGCTCGAGTTGGGAAAGAAGCACGAGGTGAAGTTCATCAAGGCCATGCAGTGCTTGAACATCCCCGCCCCGCTCGGCCAAGGCTTGTGGGAAGGCGTGCCCTTGCGCGACGTGCTGCGGCTTTGCGGCGCGATGCGGAACGTCCGCCGCATCTACTACTGGGGCTTCCATAACCACGACCCCAAGCAGCTCTTCCAGTCCTCCCTCAGCTACACGCAGGCGATGGAGACGCCGCCGGGCGAACTCCCCGCCTTCCTCGCCTACCGACTCAACGGTGAACCCATCTCGCTCCTCCGTGGCGGCCCCGTGCGCATGGTCATCCCCTGGGCGCACGGCTTCAAATCCATCAAATGGCTCCAACGCATCGTCGTCACCAACGACTACAAGGCCAACGACACTTATGCCGAACAAAACAACGACCCCGAGTCCGCGCTCAAGACCGCCGCGTATCTCGACAACCTCCCGGCCAAACTCCCCGCCGGCCAGCCCGTGCCCGTCAGCGGCCTCGTCATCTCTGGCCTGTCCGGGCTGAAACGCGTCGAGTATTGCCTGACCCCCACGAATGCCCCGGCGGACGCGCTCGAACCATGGACCGAAGCGCAGCTTGAACCGCCGCCCGCCGATTGGGCCAGCGTGCTCCCCGCTGGCGTGACCACGCGGCGCGTCCTCGGCTTCAATCGGCAGACGGGCCAGCCCGCCACCTGGCCCCTGCGCTACGGCATGACGGCGTGGTCGGCCACGTTGAAAGGCCTGGCCCCCGGCAAGTATTCCCTGCGCGCCCGCGCGGTGGACTTGAACGACTTCGCCCAACCGGAACCGCGCCCCCTGCAAAAGGCCGGGCGGAACTCACTTGAGGCCCGCGAGTTTGAGGTGCTGGACCAAGGTTAGCCCGCACCCGTTCCCGTCCCAACGGACTGCAACGCCGGCGCACCCCCCAGCCAAGCCGGCCAGGACAAGTTCACCAGCACGCTCGAACCGCGACCGGACCGCCGCAAGCGAACCACTCCCCTTCCGCTGCCGGTTTCATTTCCTCTCGCGCTCAGCCGGGGCCCGAGCCGCCCGCAACTGCCCGCAACCGGCGGCGACATCAATGCCCCGGCGCTGGCGGATGGTGCTCGGGATGCCGGCGGCTTGCAGAACCTGCTGAAACCTCTTCGCCGCGCCGGCCTGCGTGGCGAGGCCGGTGAAACCGCCGGTGGGATTCAGCGGGATCAGATTCACATGGGCGGCCAGTCCGGTGAGCAACACAGCCAATCGCTCGGCCTGCGCCGATGAATCATTCGTGCCGGCAATCAACGTCCACTCGAAAAAAATGCGCCGGCCAGTCTGGGCAAAGTAGGTGCGACACGCTTCCATCAACTCCGCCAGCGGCCAGCGACGGCTCGCGGGCACGAGCGCCGAGCGTTCCTCCTCTGTCGCGCCGTGCAGGCTCACGGCCAGATGATACGGACGCCGCTCCGCCGCCATCCGCCGGATGCCCGGCACCACGCCCACGGTGCTGATCGTGATGCGGCTCGGCCCGAGGTTCAGCCCACGCCGGTCCGTGATGATCTCCAACGCCGTCATCACCGCGTCGTAGTTGTGCAACGGCTCGCCCATACCCATGAGCACCAGATTGCGCAGCCCGCCGCTCCCAGCCGCGCGCAACGCTAGCTGCGCATGGCGGACTTGGGCGACGATTTCCCCAGGCCGCAGATGCCGCACGAAGCCCATCTGCCCCGTCGCACAAAAGACGCACCCCATCGCGCAGCCGGCCTGCGTGCTGAGGCAGGCCGTGTGGCGTCCCTTGAAACCCATCACCACCGTCTCGATCGTCTGACCGTCGGCCAGGCGAAGCAGAAACTTGCGCGTCAACCCATCACTGCTCGCGATGTCGGCGGTCTCCTCTGGTGCTTCGATGAAGAACCGTCTTCTCTCGCCCACCTGCTCGGTTGCCCACCTTCGCAAGGGCGGCAGGAAGCCCGCTTCCTGGGTTAGCTCATGCTTCAGCCCGTGGTGCAACGCGCGCCACAGCGACCGCGCGTGGATCGGCGACAACCCGACCGCGACGAACTCCCGTTCCAGCTCCGCCAACGTGAGGTCGAGGAGCGAACGCGGCGCGGGGGCGTCTGCGGCATCGGACTTCATGTCCCCCCAGAGTGGGGCGTCTGTGGCATCCGGTGCGACACAGAAATCCCGAACGGTGGAGTTGGCCAGCGGCGCAGGCAGAGGATTGCCAGTCCCACACTGCAAATCCTATCGGAACCCGCACTATGGGTTTACCGGCGGCGCGGCCTTCTTCGCACGCGGCGACGTGTCCACCGTGAAGCCCCATCCGCCCAGCGCCTGCTCGTTGCCCTTGTTCAGACCCTGCAAGACATCGCGCGCGGACGTCACCCAGTAGCGCACCGTCTGCTCGCGGAGCTGG
>JAYTIO010000067.1:0-3773 GCA_043731805.1 Pedosphaera sp.
AGTTTGTTTACGTGGACTGACTATGAGTTCATCGCTGTCCTCCTCCCTGTCCCGCCGCGACTTTCTCGCCGGCAGCGGGGCTGGGCTGGTCCTCGCCGGGACAGGGTTTCCGCTGGGGGCGGACACGGGAGCCGCCAGCGTCGAGTCCCTGCAACCGGCTGGGGAGTTCATCCACGAGTGCTCGCTCGCCGGGGAGCGGCGGCAGGACGACGTGGTGCCACGCCACGCCAACTGCCTTCAGGCCAGCCGCACGCGATGGCTCGTGGTCTATTCCACGCACGGCTGGCGCGGGGTGGATGACGAGCGCAGCATCGTGTGGCAGTTGCGACGCGACGCGCCCGACGGCCCGGTGGTGAAGGAAGGCTTCATCGCCCGTGCCCAGGCCGACTGGCGTCCCGAGGGCTTGCCGGCAGCGGCGGAAGGCAAAGTGTGGTTTAAGCAGCATGGGCATATGGTCGCCTTCGGCGTGCCGAAGGGCGCGCTCATCGCGGACCGCCCGGCGGTCAATGCGAACGTCTTTGTCGCGAAGTGGCGGGTGCTTGCCCGGGCACTGGACTTGAAGCGCGACTACTTGGAGAAGACCCATGCCGCCGCGACGCAAGGCGTCGAGTGGGTGCAGTTCCGCCTCAACGAGCGCGAGGATGACTTGGAAATTCTCCAACCGGTGCAGCGGATGCGCCAGCAAGGCTTCGCCACGGGCGAACAGTTTTGTAGCGCGGCGGACGCCGTCTCGATGAACCAGAGCTTCTGTCCGCCCGTGCCGGCCAGCGCGGACTTCACCGAGTGGGCGGACTGCAATCACTTCGACCAAGGCCGACTCGCCGTGCTGAAGCATCGCTTCGACCCGCCTTCCGGCCGCTACGAGTGGGTGGCGACCGGACCGTGGCTGACGGCTCCGCGCGTGGCGCTGACCGAGGCGAGCCTGGTGCGGCTGGCCGATGGCTGGCTGGTCGCGGCCCGCGCGAACGGGCTGGTGGCCTGGGCCCGCAGCGCGGACCCGTTCGCCGGCTGGGAGCCGGTGGCGTTCTCGCGCGAGCCCTCGGTGAGCGCGCCGCTCACGGCCTTCCGGTGTGCGGACGGCGTGGTGCGGCTCTTCACCGGCGACCGCGCTGTCTCACCCCAGAACTATGACCGCGACCCGCTTTACTGCTGGGACGTGAACGCGACCGGCGAGGTCAGCGTGGCGAACCGCCGCATCATCTTCGACAGCGAGGCCGTGAAGCTGCCGATGCGCCGCGCCGTGCGGCCCAAGATTGATTTCTGCGAACTCTTCCCGTTGCACGGACGCACGCAGCTCGTCGTGCATGGCGTGAGCACGCGCGCCTACAACCATCCCTACGAAGGCCAGGCCGGCATCCCGGCGCTGACCCCGGAGGAGAAGGCCGGCAGCGGCCTGCACTACGCACGCCTGAACTATCGCCAAGCGCCGGAACCGCTGTGGAAGTTTGCCGGATAAGCCGTCGCCACCGTCCACCACCCATGAACTTGCCGCCCAATTTCCCGACGCGCCGCGACTTCATGCTCCGCTGCGGTGGCGGCGCGGGTGCGCTCGCGTTGTCCGCACTGCTCGCAGATTCGGCGCGCGGGCAGAACTTCACGCAGAACCGGCGCATTGACCTCATGCACCCGCTCGCGCCGCGCCAGCCGCACTTCGCGGCCAAAGCCAAGCGCGTGCTCTGGCTCTTCCAATACGGCGCGCCGCCGAGCATGGACTTGTTCGACTACAAGCCCGAGCTGCATAAGCTCCACGGCAAGCCCGTTCCGGACAGCATCAAGAGCATCAAGGACAAGGTCGGCGGCGTCTTCAACTCCTCGAAGAACGAGCTGCTGGCGGGCTCGTGGAAGTTCGCGCAGCACGGGCGCAGCGGGCAGTGGGCGAGCGAGCTGATGCCCCACACCGCGAAGCATGTGGACGACCTCTGCTTCATCAAATCGCTGCACTGCGACTCATCGAACCACGCGCCCGCCACCTACCAGATGAACACCGGCGTCATCATTGGCGACCGGCCCAGCGTCGGCTCGTGGATGACTTACGGCCTCGGCTCAGAGAACCAAAACCTGCCGGGCTTCGTGGTGCTCTTCCAAGTCGGTGGCTTCGGCGGCACGGCGAACTGGTCCAACGCATTTCTCCCGGCCGCGTTTCAGGCGACGAAGTTCCGGCACGAGGGCGAACCGGTCTTCAACTTGAAACCGCCCGCCGAGCTGGCCGGCACGCAGCGCGACACGCTGGATTTGATTCAGTCGTTCAACAAAACACACCGCGACGCGCGGCCCGGCCTGCTGGACCTCGACGGGCGCATCGCGGCCTACGAGCTGGCCTACCGGATGCAGTCCGAGGCGCTGGATGTCGGCGACTTGGCCGGTGAGTCGGCGGCTACGCTGGAGCTTTACGGCGTCAACGACCCCAAGCGCAGCAAGGCGCAGTATGGCCGTCAGTGCCTGCTCGCGCGGCGGCTGCTGGAGCGCGGCGTGCGCGTCGTGCAGGTCTATCAGGGCGTGGACAAATACGGCTGGGACGGCCACGACAACAACAAGGATTACGCGGAGCGCAACGCCCACCAGACCGACCAGGCCACCGCCGCCCTGCTCACGGACCTTAAGCAACGCGGCCTGCTCGACGACACGCTCGTGGTCTGGGCCGGTGAGTTCGGCCGCACGCCGATGCTGCAAGGCGGCGCGGGTCGCAATCACAACCCCTACGGCTTCACCGGCTGGCTCGCGGGCGGCGGCGTGAAGGGCGGCCAGAGCATCGGCGCGACGGACGCCATCGGCCTCCGCGCAGAACAGGACCCGAAGTCGGTGAAGGATTTCCACGCGACTCTCCTGCACGCGTTGGGGTTGGCGAACGACGACCTCTTCTTCGAGCACAACGGCCGCCCCGAACGGCTCACGGGCGTGGCCGGCACGGGGAAGGCCATTCGCGAGGCGTTTGCCTGAGAGCTGCGCGAGGCGAACCGCCCCAAACTAAACCCGAATCCCGAACTTCAGCCGCGAAAGGGCGCATAGAACACAAAGCAGCCGAGCCGGGGAGGGCTTGGAACTGGCCAATTTCTACCCGGACCGTTTCACGGCCAGCAGTTTGGCTTTGCGCTCTTTGCGCTCTTTCGCGGCCATTCCCTGCCGGAAGAAAGCCCGCCGGAGCGATGGGCTCCAGCGGGCTCGGAGGGGGAAAAGGCAACTTACTTCTTCGCGGCGGGCTTGAACTCGGAGTGGCAGGCCTTGCAGTTCACGGCCGCCTTGAACTTGTCGGCGGCTCCGGCCTCGCCTTTGTCGAGCGCGGCGGTGGCGTCCACGAGGGCGGCGGTGAGCTTCTTCCAGTTGGCCTCGTCGCCCTGCGCGGGCTTGGCTCCGGCCATGGCGGTATAGGCGGCGAGCATCCCCTTGATTTCTTCCTTCGAGGCCTGGCCGTCGCTGGCCTTCTTGCAGACGGGGTCGGTGCCTTTCGGAGCCTTGTTGTATTTGGCCATGGCTTCCTTGATGGGATTGCTCTTGGCGTCAGCGGCGAGGAGGCCGGTGACACACAAGCCAAAGGCCACGCCGAGGACGGTGGCGGCGCGGAGTGCGGTCTTGGTGGTTTCTTTCATGGTTTGTCGAGTGCTGCTGTCGGTTGAACTGCGGTTGCCCCCGCCATGGCCGGACGCTTGAGCGCCGCGGCTGGCCGGGAAAATGTCAGGCATGAAGTTGGATGCACGCGTGCCGTTTCCATTCATCCCCGCCGCAGCGACAGGACTGGCCGGATCTCGCCGCCCGCCCGCCCGGCTCGCTACCCATGA
>JAYTIO010000068.1:0-4216 GCA_043731805.1 Pedosphaera sp.
TCCCTCACCTTCCAGAACGGCCTTGGCGCGCACCTCCAACGCCACGCCCGCATCCTTCGCCGCGACTCCCCCGAAGCCACGCGCGACCCCGCCATCGCCCGCGAGTTCGAGCTGCTCGGCGCCCAAGTCGCCATCCCCATCAGCGACCGCGAGACCCTCCTGGGCATCGCCGTCTTCGACGCCCGTCTCACCGGCGAACCCTTCACCAGCGAGGAACTCGCCCGTGTCTTCCACCTCCTCGAAGAACTCGGCCTCGCCCTCCGCAACACCTGGCTCCACGACGCCCTCACCGGCCAGCACGGCTTGATGACCGACACCCTCGACCAACTCGGCAGCGCCGTCGTCGTCGTCGCCCGCGACCTCAGCATCCTCCAGGCAAACCAGACCGCCCGCGCCCTCTTCCGCCGCGCCGGAGCCAACGAGACCTTCGCCTTCACCGACCTCCCACAAACCCTCGGCAGCAAAGTCTTCGAGGCCTTGCAAACCGGGTCCGCCCCCGCCCCCACCCGCTGCAAAC
The DNA here is from genome assembly GCA_043731805.1 of Pedosphaera sp. Taxonomy (GTDB): domain Bacteria; phylum Verrucomicrobiota; class Verrucomicrobiia; order Limisphaerales; family SXTU01; genus SXTU01. The sequence continues at coordinate 518 of JAYTIO010000068.1, forward strand.
TCCCCGGCACCGGCGACGCCGCCTTTCGCGTCCTCCTCAAACCCTTCCAACGCCGCAGCGCCCCCGCGCCCGAAGCCGTCCTCCTCCTCCTCGACGACGTGACCCAGGCCGACCGCGCGCAGCAGACCGAAGTCGAGGCCGCCAACCTCCGCCTCGTCCGCAAAATGGCCGAGCAGCTCGCCCACGAAATCGGCAACTCCCTCGTCCCCATCTCCACCGGCCAGCAACTCCTCACCGACGCCAACGACGACCCCGCCCTCCGCGCCGAAGCCACCGGCCTCATGGGCGACAGCGTCCGCCGCATCAGCCGCCTCGCGCGCCAGATGCAATTCCTCTCCCGCGACGGCCTGCGCCGCGTGGAAAGCGTCCCGCTTGCCAAGCTCATTGAAGAAGCCTTTGCCGAAGCCCACGCCGCGAACCCCCGCACCTCCGCCCGGCTCCAATACGAAAGCGGCGGCCAGGAACTCACCCTCTTCGCCGAACGCGCCGGCCTGAAACACGCCCTCGCCGAAGTTCTCCTAAACGCCCTCCAAGCCACCCCCGACGACCAACCCGTCGCCGTCACCGCCACCGTGGAACTCCAGCCCGACGGCACCCGCTGGCTCCGCATCGACGTGCGCGACGCCGGCGCGGGCTTCGACGCCGAGAGTGCTGCACGCGCCACCGAGCCTTTTTACTCGAAGCGCACCGTCGGCCTCGGCCTCGGCCTCACCGTGACGCGCAAGATTGTCGAGCTGCACCGGGGCCGCCTCGCCGTCCACCGCACCGCCCCCGGCACCGTGAGCCTCCACCTCCCCGCCGGCAGCGCGGACCCTGAGCAGATCGCGGAGTGAAGTCGTTGCCGCTGCCCGCAGGCTCGCTGCGCCACGGCGTTGACACGGAGGGCGGGAAAAAGTTCTACTGCCCGGACTATGAAGTGCCATTTCCCCTTGGCCGCCGCGCTTTGGCTCAGCGTCGCGGGCGTGTTTGCAGCGGATGAGGCCGTCGTCAAGGCCCCCCGCGTCAACGTCCGTGGCCAGCCCACCACCGGCAGCGAGGTCGTCACCCAACTCAAACAGGGCGAGAAGATCACCGTCCTCGAAGAGATCGTCCACCCCAAGCCCGGCAAGGACGAACCCGCCAAATGGTTGCGCATCGCCCTGCCCTCGAACACGCCCGTCTGGGTCAACACGCAGTTCATCACCAACGGCACCGTCGCCGTCCCGCGCCTGAACATCCGCTCCGGCCCAGGCGAGAACTTCAGCGTCATCGGCCGCGTCCCCAAAGGCACCGCGGTTAAGGAACTCCGCCGCAACGGCGACTGGCTGGAGGTCGAAGCTCCGGCCAACACCTTCGCCTACCTCGCCGCCGACCTCGTCATCCGGCAGGCCGGTGGCCCCGCGCCGCTCCCGCCGGGCAGCACCTCCAACCTCGCCGGCACGAAGACCGCGCCCAAGACCACCACCAAGAACGGCAAGCAAATAGCGAAGGCCACGCCCAAGGGGCCGCCCATCGCTGCCCCGGCCACCAAGCCCGCACTCGAACCCGTCGAGATTAAACCCATCACCCCCCCGCCGATTGCGCTGCTGCCCGGCGTCCCCGCCCCCCGCCCCGGCCCGACTCCGCCAGCGCCCACCCTGGTCGCCGTGACCCCGCCGCCCGTCGCTCCGGTTCCTGAGCCGAAGCCCGAGCCGGTAAAAGTCGCGCCGCCCGCCGCGCTGACCGAGAACGTCCCGCCGCCGGTGGACCCGTTCCAGTCCACGGGCCAATACAAGATCGAGCCGGAGCCGGAGCGCGGCTTTGGCAATTGGGTCAAGCGGATGTTCTCCCGGAAGCCCGCGGAGGCCAAAGCCAAGCCCGCCGCCGCCAAGCCCGTCGTGGACGAAGGCCCGCCGCCGCTGCGCATCGTCACGCGCGAGGGCATCGTCGCCCGCTCCTGGAACATCCAGACGCCGAGCGACTGGGCCTTGCAAGACCCCGAGTCGGGCCGCGTCATCAACTACCTCTGGGCCACTTCCACCAACATCCCGTGGGCCTCGCTCAAGGGCCGCACCATCATCGTCACCGGCGAGGAGGCGCTCGACGTGCGCTGGCCCAAGACGCCGGTGCTGCGGATCGAGACGCTCAAGACCGTGGATGAGTAAGGCGAGCGGAGCAGGCGCAGGATTAAACTTAGGAGCACGAAGCAGCTCCGAACCCAGCGCCGCCGCCTGATCCTAATCCAGCTCCCGCATGACCAACCTCATTGACGGCCGCGCCATCGCCGAGCAACTCCACACCGAGACCGCCCAGCGCATCGCGGTGCTCAAGGCGCACGGCGTGCAGCCCGGCCTCGCCTTCGTGCGCGTCGGCGAAGACCCCGCGTCGCGCGTGTATGTCGGGATGAAGGAGAAGACCAGCCAGCGCCTCGGCATCCTGTCCACGACCACCGTCCTCCCCGACACCACCACGCAAGCCGAACTGCTCACGCTCATTGCGAAACTCAACGCCGACCCGGCCTGCCACGGCATTCTCGTCCAAGCCCCGTTGCCCGCGCACATTGACCAAGCCGCCATCTTCGCCGCCGTCTCGCCCGCGAAGGACGTGGACGGCTTCCACCCCGTCAACGTCGGCAAGCTCATGCTCGGCGATCCCACCGGCTTCATGCCCTGCACCCCCGCCGGCGTCCACGAACTCCTCATCCGCAGCAACGTCAAGATCGCGGGCGCAGAAGTTGTCGTCCTCGGACGCGGCAACATCGTCGGCAAGCCCATGACCGCCATCCTCTGCCAGAAGGCCAAGCACGCCGACGCCACCGTCACCCTCGTCCACTCGCGCACGCGCGACGTCGCCGCCCACTGCCGCCGCGCCGACATCCTCATCGCCGCAATGGGCGTCGCACACTTCGTCAAGGCCGACATGGTCCGCCCCGGAGCCGTCGTCATGGACGTGGGCGTCAACCGCATCGCCGACCCGGCCGCGAAGAACGGCTCCCGCCTCGTCGGCGACGTGGACTTCGCCGCTGTCCAACCGATCGCCGGACGCATCACCCCGAACCCCGGCGGCGTCGGCCCGATGACCATTGCCATGCTGATGCGGAACACCGTGCGCGCGGCGGAGGTCGCGACGGGAGGGAAGAGTAATTAGTGCTTAGTAATTAGTCCTCACCCGCCCCCAATTCTTAAGTCTTAACTCTTAATTCTTCACTCCTCCATGAACATCACCCGCATCCTCCCCGACCTCCAGGCCGCCCTCGTCTGCGAAGACGTGCGCCAGGAAGTCACCGGCAACTTCATCCTCCTCGGCGTCACCGCCTTCCTGCGCGTGCCGCAGGTGCCCATCACCGCCAACCGCCTGTGCGTCTTCACGCGCTGGTGCGCCGGCGTGGGCAACTTCACCGAGAGCGTGCGCCTCGTCGCCCCGGACCAGACCACCTTGATCCGCGAATCCAAGGTGAAGTTCGCCCTGCAAGACCCGGCGCACAACGCGACCAACCTCTCCATCTTCGCCCAACTGGACATCCCGGCGGGCGGCATCTACTTCATCGAAGTGCTCGTGGACGACGTGATGAAACTGCGCTTCCCCCTGCCCGTCCTCGTCGCCCCGCCGCAAGCGCAGCCCGGGCAGTCGGCCCCCGCCGCCACGCCAGGCTCGTAACTTGCGGGCGCAGCCCAGCCAACTCCCGGCGCGCGGACGGTCCCCGTCCGCAGCGGTCACGCAGGGAGTGAATGGTTCGATATT
>JAYTIO010000069.1:0-3757 GCA_043731805.1 Pedosphaera sp.
CGCCTGCGTTTTCGCTGCCCTTATCGCCGCTGTCGGCACCGCCTTCGCCCAACTCACGCCGCCCACACCGCAGCCGGTCGTCGGCGCGCGGCAGCCGTCGCTCAGTCCCGATGGCAAGCGCGTCGCCTTTGTGTATCGCGGCGATGTCTGGAGCGCGGCGAGTGAGGGCGGGCGGGCCACGGCGCTCACCTCGCACGTCGAGTCGGACGCTTATCCGATGTTCTCGCCGGACGGCAAATGGGTGGCGTTCGCGAGCAAGCGCAATGGCAACTGGGACATCTTCGTCGTGCCGGCAGACGGCGGACCGGCGCAGCAAATCACCTGGCACAGCGGCACGGAGTTGCCCGGTGGCTGGAGTCCCGACGGCAAGCAACTGGTCTTTGCCGCGCGCCGCGAGTCCCCGAACTACGCGCTCTATGCCGTGGATTTGAAGACCCTCGGCACCACGCGCTTGACCGAGGACTACGCGGCGATGAACTACCCGAGCTTCTCCCCCGACGGGAAGTCCGTGGTGTATGGCCGTTACGGTTTCCCGTGGACGCGCCCGCGCTACGTCGGCGCGGCGGCGGCGCAAATCTGGACGCTCAACCCCGCCGACGGCCGCCGCAAGCCGCTCACCAACGACGACCGCCAGCACCTCTGGACGCAGTTCCTGCCGGATGGGAAACGCTTGGCCACCGTGACTGTCGGCGAGGTCACGCCCTCGGCGAGCACGCTGAAAGTCTCCGTCGGCAAGGTCACGGACAGCCCGGCCCGCACGCCGAATCTGTGGTTCTACGACCTCGACGGGAAGGGCAAACAGGTCACGCAGTTCACCGGCGACGCGGTGCGCTGGCCGAGCGTGGCGACCAAGTCCGGCGACATCGCCTTCGAGTATGGCCCCGACCTCCACCTGCTGAAGAGCGGCGCGAAGACGGCGACGAAAATCAAACTCGTCGTCAGCGCGGACGAGAAGCAGACCACGCGGCGGCGTGAGAAGTTGAGCAGCGGGGCAACCGAAGCCGAGCTTTCGCCGGATGGCAAGACACTCGCGTTCGGCTTGCGCGGCGACATCTGGACGGTGGCGATGGAGAAGACCAAGGGCGTAGCGGGCCGCAGCGAGGAGTTCGCGCGGCGACTGACGGAGTGGGTCGGGGATGACTCGGACTTCATCTGGTCGCGCGACGGGAAGAAGCTTTATTTCACCTCCGACCGGGAGTTCAACACGCGCATCTACGAGATGGATTTGGCCTCACTGGCCGTCAAGCCGCTCTGGCCGCGCGACGAGGACGTGACGCACCTTTCGCTTTGTCCGGACGGCAAGCACCTCGCGTTTTGGGTCGCGGGCAGTGAAGGCGGCCTCTTCACCCTCACGCTGGCGGACGGGGCGACGAAGCGCGTGGTCCATGTGCCGGGCACGCACTGGCGCACGTCGGGCGGCGGGGATTTCGCGTGGTCGCCGGACATGCAGTGGATTGCCTACACGCGCAAGGGCGAGAGCAAGGCGTGGAACATCTGGGTCGTCCCGGCCGCGGGCGGCGAGGCGCGCAACGTCACGCGGCTCAACGCGACGCACGCGCAGCCCACGTGGTCGCCGGACGGCAAGTTTCTGTTCTTCCAGAGCGACCGCGACGGCAACGGCCTCTACGTCCTGCCGCTCCAGCCCGAGACCGCGCGCATGACGGACACTGATTTCAAGTTCGAGAAGCCCAAGGACAAGGTGAAGGTCGAGATTGATTTCACCGACATCCAGCGGCGCATCCGCAAGCTCGCGTCGCAGAGCCCGTCCGGCGATTTGACCGTCACGGCGGACGGCACCATCGCCTTCATGTCCGAGGGCGACGTGTGGACGGTGAGCTACGACGGTAAGGAAACGAAGCGCATCACCACCGGCGGCGGCAAGACCGGTCTGCGGGTGCTCTCGGAGAGCAAGGCCGCGCTGTTCGTGCAGAATGGCGAGGCGTGGAAGTTCAAGCTGGGTGACGCGAAGGGGCCGGAGAAGGTCACGTTCAGCGCGGACTTCGAGCGCGATGTGAAGGCCGAACGCAAGGCGGCCTTCACGCAGTTCTGGCGCAGCTACCACCACAACTTCTACGACCCGAACTTCCACGGGCGCGACTGGGAGGCCATCCGCAAGCGCTACGAGCCGTTGCTCGATGCCGTCGAGACGCACGATGATTTCTCCACGCTGCTGGGCATGATGATTGGCGAGCTGGAGTCCTCGCATAGCGAAGTCACCGCCGCCGCGTCCACCGTGCCCGAGCCGGTCACGCCGCACCTGGGCTTCACGTTTGATTACACGCACGCTGGGCCGGGCATCCGCGTGGCGGAGGTTCCCGCAGGCGCGCCGGGTTCCTACAAACAGACTGAAATTAAGTCCGGCGACTACGTGCTCGCCATCAACGGGCAGGACGTGACGTTGAACGAGAAGCTCTACCAGCTCATCAACGACCGGCAGGACCGCGAGTTCGAGTTCCTGGTCAACAAGGAGCCGAAGAAGGACGGCGCGCGGAAGGTGAAATACAAGGTTCTCACCGCCGCCGACTGGGACAATCTGCAATACCAGAACCGCACCGAGCGCCTGCGCAAATACGTGGAGACCGCGACCGGCGGGAAGCTTGGTTACCTGCACATCAGCGCAATGGGCGGCGAGAACCAAACGCGGTTCGAGCGCGAGGCCTACGAATACATGAGCGGCAAGCAGGGCATGATCATTGACGTGCGCTTCAACCGCGGCGGCAATATCTCGGACACGCTGATTGACTGGCTGGAGCGCAAGCAGCACGGCTGGTATCGCCCGCGCGACGAAGGCCCGGAGGCCGCGCCCAACCGCTCGTGGGAAAAGCCCGTCATCGTGCTGATGAACGAGCACAGTTACTCCAACGGCGAGATGTTCCCCTACGCCATGCGCCAGCGCGGCATCGCGAAAATCGTCGGCATGCCCACGCCCGGCTACGTCATCTGGACGTGGTCCATGCGCCTGACGGACGGCACCGGCGCGCGGATGCCGCAGGGCGGCGTCTTCCGCATGGACGGCACGAACATGGAGAACAACGGCGAGCAACCCGATGTGCGCCTCTGGCTCACGCCTGAGGACTGGCTCTCCCAGCGCGACCCGCAGCTCGACAAGGCCATTGAGATGTTGCTGCCGACGAAGAAGACCGAGGCGAAGTAGCCTTATCGAATGCGTCGAAAGGCCACGCCATGCGCCTTCTCCCTTCCTCGGAGGAGGGGAGAAGGTGGCCGCAGGCCGGATGAGGGGTGGGGCCACCAACGCCAACGCACGTAACCCCTCACCCCGGCCCTCTCCCCTCATCCGATGAAGGGAGAGGGAGACCGCAAACGCAACCCGGACCAATCCACTGAATCCTTTTCGCAATTAGTCTCAGTTCAACTTTCCCAGCTCACTCCGCGTCAGCGCGACGAGCGGGCGCACCGTCTCCGCGCTGAAGTCGAAGCGGCAGCCGGCGGCGGCGAAGAGTTCCGGCAGCGGGCGCGAGCCGCCCAGCGCAAGGCCGGCCTTGTAGTCGCGCAGCGCTTTCACCGGGTCGCGATGGGAGTTCGCCCAGACTTGCAACGCACCGAGTTGGGCGATGCCGTATTCCACGTAGTAGAACGGGTGAAGGAAGATGTGGAGCTGGCGGTGCCAGAGGTTCGCCCGCGCAGACTCGTGGCCGGCCCAGTCCACGTCGCCGCCGAAGCGGTCCATCAACGCGAGCCACGCCGCGGTGCGCTCGGCGCGCGTGTGGCCGGGGTGGGAGTAAATCCAGTGCTGGAA
>JAYTIO010000070.1:0-16637 GCA_043731805.1 Pedosphaera sp.
CTGGCGTCGGCAGTTCCGGGGCGACGCCCGCGTGAAGGACGACAGCGCCATCACCGACGCCGACCTCGCCGCGCACAACCTCGTCCTCTGGGGCGACCCTGCGAGCAACAAGCTGCTCGCCCGCATCCTCCCCCGCCTGCCGCTGCAATGGGACGCGCAGGCCGTCCGCCTCGGCACGCAGAGCTTCCCGGCAAGCGAGCACGCCCCGGTGCTGATTTACCCGAACCCGCTCAACCCGAAGAAATACATCGTGCTCAACAGCGGCTTCACCTTCCGCGAATACGACTACCTCAACAACGCGCGCCAAGTGCCCAAGCTCCCGGACTTCGCCGTGATTGATCTGAAGGTCGCGTCCGGCCCGCGCTTCCCTGGCGGTGTCGCCACCGCCGGCTTCTTTGGCGAGCGCTGGGAAGTGCTGCCGGCAGTGACTAAGTGAGCGGGCGCTGGTAGGCCCAGCGGCGCGCGATTGGTCCCCTGAACCCGTGCCGGCGATTTGCAATCGCCGGGTGGCGGGTGGGATATGCGCGGCGGTCTCGAACTGCTGTCCGCCCCCACGGACGGCGGTTGCAAACCGCCGGCACAGGTTCATGGGCCGGGAGGGGTTGCGTGCGTGGGCGTTGGTGCCCCCCCTCATGCGAGGAAGGGAGAAGGAAGTCCGAGTGCGCCCGCGCTTTTCCACTGCCCACGGCCGAAATCCCAGTTGACCGCGACGGCGCACGGCGCTATCCCCGACCCAACATCTGTCCCCCTTTGAAAGATTTGCTATGCAACTCTCCCTCGCCCTCCTCGCGCCCGTCGCGCCGCCGGTGGAACGACCCCGCCGGGGGCTGGGCTTCACGCTCATCGAACTGCTGGTGGTGATCGCCATCATCGCGATCCTGGCGAGCCTGCTGCTGCCGGTGTTGGGCAAGGCCAAGGAGTCGGCCTTCCGGGTGCGGTGCAAGAGCAACGAGCGGCAGCAGGGGCTGGCGCTGCTGCTCTACGCGGAGGATTACGGGAACAAGTTCCCGGTGTGGCCCAACGTGGGCGGCACGTGGGCGTGGGACATGCCGGTGTCCATGACCACGACGATGACCACCTACGGACCGACGGACCCGACGAGCTATTACTGCCCGTCCTTTGTGCGGGCGCAGAACGTGCTGAACTGGTGGAACTACGGGGCACCGACCTGGCGGTGCGTGGGGTATGTGTTCCTAGTGCCGCGCGTGGTGAACAGCATCCCGGCAGCGTTCATCCAAGTGGACACGGTGGGCGACGCCTCGAAGTCGCCGGACGCCCGCGAGCTGGTGGTGGACATCAACCCGAGCCAAGGCCCGCCGACTTACACGACCTGGATTTTCACGCCTGCCGGGGGCTTCAGCGATCACCCGGCGCACATGAAGGGCACGATCCCGGCCGGGGAGAACGCCGCCTTCGTGGACGGCCATGTGGAGTGGCGGGACTTCGCCTACATGACGAACAAGTGGCTGGTGCCCGGCGGGGCGACGCAGTTCATCTTCTGACGCGGTGGGACAGGAATGGGGACCATTGCTCCACGCAGGCCCGCCCGCTCCCTACCCGTTCAAAAACACCCTAGCTCGCTGGAGCGGCGGTCTGTGACCGCCGAGTTTGGGCCAGCGCTGACATTTCGTTCGGCGCTCACAGAGCGCCGCTACAGTTTTGGACCGGGCGGCCAGGCGGCTGGCTTGCGGCGCAGCAGGCGGTTCAGCTTCCGCGCCCAGTGCAGGGGGAGGGAAATGTAGTTGCTCTCCTCGACGAGGTCGCCGCCGAGGCTGTCCTTGAACTCGTTGACCTCGATCAACTCGGCGTCCTGCGTCCCCAGCGCGTAGCCGCCGAGGTCGTAGTTCGTGAGGCCACGGTCCTTGAAGTTGAGCATGTTCAGGTAGTGCAGCGCGCGGTTCGCCCGGCCGATGAGGTTGCGACGCTCGCCGTCGTCGGTGCTGCGGAAGAGCGAGGCGGAATAGAGGTGGTTGGCCCGGTGGAGCGACTCGTCCACCAGAAAGGCGTGCATCACGAGCGGCGCGCTATCCACGCTCATCTTGGTGGCGAGCATCTTCGGCCAGTAGGCGCGGAAGGTGCGCTCGTCCAGCGGCGGCCGGCCCTTCCCACGGGCGAACTCGTTGTAGAGTTCACGCACTTCGTCGGGGTTTTCGATGGTCGAGAAGCGCAAGCCGCCCTCGGAGAGGGCGCGCTTGATCTTGTGCTTCGTGTTCTTGCCCATCAAGTCGAAGATCTCGTCCTCCGTGCCGCGGAGGCTGATGAACTTGGTGTATTTCGGCTCACGCACGAAGCCGCGCACGGGGACGGTGGACTTGGCCTGGTAGTAAATCGCGAAGCCCCGAGCGTCGGCCGGGTCCGGCGCGTCGGCGAACCAAGTGTGCGAAGCCTGGCCGAAGGGCAGGCGCTGGAGGGGGAATTCGAAGCGGAGCATCGGGTCAGGGGAAAGCAGGATTAGGAGTAGGAGCAGGGGGAAACCGGCGCATTTGGCTCGGGCGCGTAATCCTAATCCGGAGTTTGCTCCTCATGTTCACCACTTGCCGTGCCGATAGGCGCCGCGCAGCCAGTTCACGAAGCCCCCGACCGTCATCAGGTTCAGAAACACGAAGCCGGCGGGGACGGACAGCGGCTTCCAGCGGAGCGCGGGCAGCGCCAAGCCGAGCAGCGCCAGGCCGTAGAAGGCCAGGTGGGCGAGGAAGAGCGGCCGGTAGAACGGCTGGTCCGCGAGCGCGGCGTGGCTGGCGAACATCGTGACCATGAACACGGGCGCGACGATGCGAGAATACTTGTGGGAAAGCAATTGCCACCACAGGCCGGTGCGCCACGGCAGGAGCCAGCCGGGGTGGTGCGCGAGCATCTGGAAGTTGCCGGCGAGGGTGCGGAGTTTGCGGCGCTTTTCCTTCGCGGGATCGGTGGTCTGCGGGTCGTAGGCGGGGGCGGTGGGATCGAAGGAGATGCGCTTGCCATGGTTCACCGCGATCTGCATCGGGATGACCACATCGTCGAGCAGCGTGTCCTCGGGGATGGGTTGGAAGAGGTCGCGGCGGAGGGCGTAGACCGCGCCGGTCGCGCCGATGGTGGAGCGGAACCGGCCTTCGCTGGCGCGGATGAACTTCTCGAGTTTCCAATACAAGTCCACGCCGCCGCCCACGCCGGTGGCCGCCGGGTCAATCTCCAGCGCGCCGCTGACCGCGCCGAGGTTGGGGTCGGCGAAGTTGGCGACGAGTTCGGGAATGGTGTGCGGGGCGAAGCGCTGCCGGGCGTCGCAGAGCACGACGAGTTCCCCGCGCGCGGCAGGGATGGCGGCGTTGAGACACGCGGCCTTGCCGGAGCGCTGGCCACGGGCGAGGACGCGCACGCGGGGGTCCGTGAGCGCGCGGAGTTTGCCCACGGTGCTGTCGGTGGAGCCGTCCGTGACGACGAGGATTTCCAGTTGCTCGGCGGGGTAATCCGCCGCGAGAAGATTTTCAACGCGGGGGACGATGCGGCCTTCCTCGTTGAAAGCGACGAGGACGACGGAGACGGTCGGCGGGCGCGCGGGCGGGGCCTTGGTGGGCGGCTGGCCGGCGAATTTCGCCAGCAGGCCGATGAGGATCGGGTAGCCGAGGAAGGTGTAAAACAGCGCGACGAGGCTGACCCAAAAGAGGAGTTGGCACCCGTCAGCGCGGCTCATGCGGGGCGGAGGTCACAAGCTGATGGCGTAGTCACGGATGTAAAGCGCAAGCCGGAGGCTGAGGTAAATGCCGATGGTGTCATACCAGCGGAACTTCGGCCACGGCATGAACAGGCCCGCCCCGACGAGGTCGCCCAACGTGCTGCCGTCGTCCTTGATGGGGGGGACGTAACCGGTGGGGCGTTGGGGTGTCTGGCGGGCGTTGGCCACGCCTGTCTGGGCGGCGAGAAATTGCCGGGGCCGGCCCGGTGCACCCCGGACGACCTTGCGCTGGAGGAGATAGTCCTGGGCGTTGGTGACGGTGGGCAGTTCCATGCCGGTGCTCGCGTCGGCCAGTTTGCTGTCCGTGATGCCAATGATGCCGCCCCAATCCTCGCGGTTGGCCTCATCCGTCTGCGGCGAGTAGCTGGCCGTGCGGTCCATGAGGATGCGGTGGAACGCGCTGATCATGGCCACGGTGACGAAGAAGATGGCGCGGAAGGCAAACTCGATCATCCAGCCCGACACGGCGTAGGTGAGGATCGAACAGAACAGAATGCGCCGCACGCGCTCCTCGTTGTCGTTGGCCGTGCGCGAGCGAATGAGCGAGTGGAAGCAGGTGTAGAGGATCCCACAGAAAATCAGTAGTCCCCACCAGCCCAGCTCGGCTTGGACGCGGTTGTAGGACGAGTGCGCGGACTTGGCCTCCAGCTCGCCGGACTTGCGCACATAGGCCGCGTAGAACTGCCCGTAACCCACGCCATACGGATACTGTTGGGTGTTCTCGAAGGCCCATTTGCCGAACTCGAACGCCAAGATACGACCCAGCACGGCTTCGTCACCGCGGGCCTTGCCACCACCGAAACTGACCTCGCCGACGCGGGGCAGCAACTGCACCGAGCTGATCGCGACGAACACCAAGATCGGCAACAGGACGAACTGCACCCACTTGGGCCGGCCAAACGCCAGCGTCGCGATGATCGCTCCCGCGCCTGAGACGAACGCGCCCTTGGACTGGGTGAAGAACGTGCAGAGCAACGGCAGGAAGATCAGCGGCAGCCCGATCTCCTTCACGAAGATAGGTCGCTGCCAGAACATAAAAAAATAGAGATACGGCACCGCCACCATGACGGAGTGGCCCAACGCGTTCGGATTGCTGAAGAGCGACGTGTTCAGCGTGAGCCGATCCAGCGAAGCCTGCGTGGTGCCCTGCGAGCCCAACGGATCGAAGCCCACCAAACTCAGCAGCGCCATGATGGCGATGAACATGATCGCCCCGCACACCCACGCGAGATACATGTAGATGCGCCGCACATCATTCAGCGTCAGCGACACTAGGTAGTAAAAGCCAATGTATGGGTAGAGCTGGCCCCAGAGGTCCCCGAACGCGCCCGGCGACCAGAACAGCATGTAGAGGAAGTAGGCCGTCATCATCCAGTCCATCGGCGTGCGGATGAGCTGCTTCACCGACACGCCCGTCTCCCGGAGGAACAACCCCACGCCGGTCAGCGCCAGCGAACTGAGCGCCGGCCGGAAACTGCCCAGCACCTCCATAAACTCCTGCGGTCGCACATAGAGCGCGATGACGAAGAGGACGATGCCGACAAAATCCATAGGACAACGGCGACCATGCCAAAAATCCGCCGCGCCGACAAAAACTTTATGGGCCTCGCGCTGGACGCATCCCAGTATCCGCCGCCGCTATTTCCCCGCCACGCCCTGCACCAGCACCGGCCGCCAGAGGCCGCCGTTGGCCACGGCGTTGTGGACGCGCACGGCAACCACGATGGGCTGGCCGGGCTTCAGCAGGGCCGGCGGCACCTCGGCGATGAAGGGCAGTTCCCAGAGGTCGTTGAAACTTTTCTTCTCCGACTGCTCGCTGTGCTCCCGCACGAGCTGGCCGTTCACGTAAACCCACGCCTGCTCATCCACCGAGGCGAAGAGCAGACGCACTCCCTTGCCCTGCCAGCCCGCGGGCAACGTGACGGTAGTGCGATACCAGCCGTGGCCTTGGAAGCTGCCCACGGCGGCGTTCTCTGCCCAGAAGGACGGCACGGTCATTTTCACCCAGTCGCGCTCGTCCAACGCGGGCTGGTGCCAGCCGAGCTTCACGCCCTGCTCCAAAGGGTCAGTGTGGAAGCGCCACTCGCCGAGCGGCGCGGGCAGCAGATCGGGAAGCTTCTTCCAAGCGGTGGGCAGCTCGAAGGACTTGGCGTTGTAGTCGTCGCGCCAGACCTGCAACGGGTGCTTCGCCGGCAGCGCGGCGGCGGCGCTCGTCTTGGCTGCGGCTGACGCGGTAAAGACGAGTTCGCCAAAGTCGTTGCGGTCCTCAAGGCTCTTGGTGCCCGGCGTGGTGGACCAGAGTGCGCGCTCGAGGCGGTTCGTCGCAGCGACGTGGATGCGGGCGAAGTTCGCGCGCCAGAAGGACTCGGCCTTGGGCGCTTCGACGCCGAGGGTCTTGAAGGGGATCTTCAGTAACGCCAGCCAACGGTTCTTCTCCGGCTCCAACCGCGACTCGTATTTCCAATCGCCGTTCCAGTCGGGGTCGAACTGGCCGTGGCGCGGGTCCATCGCATCGGTGACGAAGCCAGCGGCGGCATCGGCCTTCGCGTCCGCGCGCGGGCCGACGGTGAAGCGGAACGCCAGGTCGCGGCCGGCCACGGGCGCGAGGTAGAGGGCGAAGGATTCGTGGTTCGTGCCCGCGCCGGGCGGCTGCAACGCGGCGGGCAGCTCGCTCTCGGCGAGCACGTAGAGGTGCGCGTCGTCCACGGCGGCGCGCACGGTGGTCTTGCGCGTGAGCGGGGCCGCGCCGGGCAAGGCGACCAGTTCGCTCGCCGTCGCCTTCGTCCAGTGCGCGGAGTCGAAGCTGACGGAGCCGGCGACGGCGCTGGCGGGAAGACGTTTCGCCCCGGCGAGCGGCGCGTTGCGCAGGGTCTTGGTGTCCCAGTTGAACGGCGTGTTTGCGTAAGGCTCCTGATAGCCGTCGTGGCCGAGGCGCAGATGCTTCGCGTCGTGGCCGGTGGGCGGGAAGGGCACGTAGGACCAGGTGTCGAAAGGCTTCGTCCGGCCGCGCTCGTCGAAGTAGGTGGCAATCTCCGCGTTGCGCGCATCAATCGCGTCGAGCAGGCGGTCGCGGGCCGCGCGGTCGGGCTGGATTTGGAAAGCGTGGTTCAGATGCACCACGCGCGCGACGCCGCGCAGGTAGTCGAACTCGCGGCGGACGAGTGCGAGTCGGGTTTCGATTTTGTCCGAGTGGGCGAGCTTCTCGGCTTGCGCGAGCTGGGCTTCGAGCGAGGCGAGCAGCGTGGGCGGGTAGAAGAAGCCGAGGAACTGCATCGGGTCGGTGAGGTGCTTGCGGCGGCGGCCGTAGATGTCGGTGTAAGTCCAGGCCGGGTCGCGCGTGCCGAGCTGGCGCGCGTAGAGTTCGATGGCGTGGTAGAGCTGGTCGTAGAACTGGAGCATCGGCGGGGCGGCCTTGCCGAACGCCGCGCCGCAGAACTCATGCACGAGCACCTTGGCCTGGCTGTTGGTCACGTCATCGAACATCCGGCCCATCGTGTAATAGACCGGGCCTTCCAAGCCTTGCAGTGTGCCGGGGCCGTCCTGATAGACCGACTGGATGCGATTGGCGACGAGGCGCTTCGCCTGCGTCTCGATGAAACCGGGCGTGCGCATCGGCGTGTAGCGCGTGCTGAGGTTCGGGCACCAGTTGTAGATGTAGCCGGTGAAGCCCTGCGGCACGACGTGCCCGCGCCACGGGGCGAGGTCGTCGTCGTTCGTGCCCGTGAGCATGATTTGCGTGTTGGCCGGAAACTGCAGGAAGGACTTCGGCGGGTTGGCGGTGAGGATGTAGCTCGTCATGTTGACCACCTTGCCCGGATGCGAGGCGAGCACGCGCTCGGCGAGCTTGCGGTGCAGAATCCAGAGCTTCTCGCTCCAGTCGCCGCCGGTGTCGAAGAGCTGCGCGCACGGGCCGCACTGGCAGGCGCGGAAGCCGTCGGGCTGGCCGAGGTCCACGGACTGATAACCGGCGTCGAGCCAGCCGATGAGGTCCTGGTAGAACAGCTCCTGCACCTCGGGATTGGAAATGCAGTATTGGGCGTTCACGCCCTTGGGGTTCATCCGCTGGCCGCCGAGGAGCGCGAAGTATTCCGGGTGCGCGGGCAGGTATTTCTCCGGCGGCACGGCGCGTTCCCAAGTGTGCCCGCCGAAGGGGTCGTCCACGCGCGGGAAGCGGTTGTTCGCGATTTCGTAAAAGCCGCCGCGCGGCGGATACGCGGTCCACGAGTCGAACACCGGCGTCTTCATCACGTTCAAGTCCGCCGGCACTGCGACCCTCGGCGTGGGCAGGAACTCGAAGGCCGGCGACGCGAGCAAGTCCAACCGCGCCGCGTCCTTCACCGCCTGACGCGGCGGGAGGTCGGGATAGAGGAAGCGCACGCCGAGGTATTGCCGCAGAAACTCCGTCGCGCCCTTCGCGGTGCCGACGCGGTCCCACTCGGCCTTGCGCGCGCCTACGCCCGGCCCCACCTGCTCGCGGCCCACGATGATGACGTCCCGCCCGCTGACGCGCAGCACGTAGCTCCAGCCCTTGAGCTGCGCGACCGCGACGCCCTGCTGCCGCGCGAACGTGGTGTCGCCGAGGAAAATGGCGGGCTTGGCGGCGTCGCGTTTCGCCTCGGTCACGATGCTGAGGTCCGCGCCGTTGGCCTTGAACGCAGTCTGCAACAGGCGTGCCGTCTGGTGCAGCGCCTCCACGAGGGCGGGACTCGCGGAGGTTTCGGGGACGACGATTTGGTAGTCCGACCTACCATCGGCGGCGAGGACGAGGTCGGCCGCGCCCGCCGCCGTTGGCATCCAACAGACCGCAGCGATAGCCAGCGCGACGGAAAGACAGAGGGCGCGCAAGGAAAGGACTTGGAACATAGGTTGGAAGGGTTTCAGGAAGTGCGGGAAGTTTGGGGCAAGGTTCCTACGGCGAACGGCGGGCGGGCGCTACTTCACTCCCTCGTGCAGTTCCTTCGCCATCGCGAGCAGGGCGTCCATCATCTTCACCGAGGCCTGCTGTTCGAGGTAGTTCGTGCCCGGCCAGGTCTCGTAGCCACCGAGCGCAAAGTGGCGCGGCGTGGGCATGTAGCCGTAGTAGCCGTTCGCCAGCTCGACCATGAAGGACTGCGCGAACGGGCTGCGCTTTTTGAACTCAAGCCCCGTTTCGGCAAAGGTCTCGGCCGGGGTGGTGCCAATGCAAACATCACCGATGCGGAAGGCCTGCACGGGTGCCTTCGTCTGCGGACTCGCCTGCGCGAGGCGCTGGATGCGCCCGGCATAAACGGTGGCGATGCTCGCCTTGCCGATGGTGCCGGTGGCCTTGGCCTCAGTGTCCTTCGCCCACGCGAGCAGCTCGGGCTCGACCTTGCGCCACGCGATGTCGAGCTCGCGATAGCGCGCGGCGAGCGGCGCGGTGTCCTGCCAGGTCACCTTGGCAAGCGCGGCGTGGACTTTGTTGGCCACGTCCTCGGCGACGTAGCGCATCTGGGCGTAGGGCGGCTTGCCGGGACGCGGCGTGCGGAAGTTGATGTTGTTCACGTCGCCGCTGGTGCCGTTGGCCATGAGCGCGACGAAGGGCGGATCGTTCTCCGCGTTGGGCTGGAGTTTCTTCAACGCCTCGCAATACATCCCGTAGTAATCCGCCGAGATGTGCCCGCCGCCCACGCCGCCGACATAGTGAAGCGAGTAGGCGGAGAAGACCGAGATGAGCCGCCCGCCTGGCTCGCGCAGCGCGATGAAGGAGACGGTCGGGTCAGTCGGGCCGGCTGGCTCGACGAGGTCCGCGCTGCCGCCGGGCGGATTCATCTTCACCTTGTCGGTCTGGGTGCCGAAGGGCGTGAGGGGCACGGTGCCTTCCTTCATGAACCAGCGGCGGTTGGAGACGTGCTCGGGTGCCTCGGCGGTGCCGAAGGCGATTTGCGCAGGCCGCAGCAGGTTCGCCGCGTTGCACACGCCGTCAGCCACGCGGCGGGCGACGAACCGCTGGTAGTCGTCCAGCTCACGGTCAGAGAAGTAGCCGCGCGGCGTGGTGCCCAACGCGCTGGCGGCGGAGTGCGTGTGCGTGCCGGAAATCATCACGTTCCCGGCGGGAATGCCCGTGGCCTGCTCGATGAGCCGGCGCGCCTCCACGCTCACGCTGCGGTGCAAACCAAGCAGGTCGCACACGACGAGCGCGATTTGTGTCGTGCCATCATCCAGCACCAGGCAGCGCGCGAGCAGCTCATCGTGAACGTGCGTGGCAGGAAACGGGAGGAAGCCGCCGATGATGTCCGCGCCGAGCGGCGGCGTGAGATTCGCCGTGGCCGCACCGGCGCGGAGCACCTTGGGTCGCGGCTCGGCGGCAGTCGCGGCCAGGAGCAGGTGCGCGGCGCAGACGAGCGGGACGACACGGCGGAGGAAGGAATGGAGTTTCATGGTTGAGAGATCAGCTCGCGCAAACGGGCCAGGGCTTCGTTCACCAGTCGTTCGCCGGCATCGGCGACGAGGAAGCTGCACTCGGCCGCGCCGTAGCCGCCTTCCTTCACGGCTTGCACGGTGGGCAGGTAAACGGTGAACGGTGTGCCGCGCCCGCTGTAGGCCAGGCCGAGGATGAAGGCGTTCGGCACGGGCGACTTCGCCGTGAGGTCGAGCTGGTGCTGCACGAAGGGCTCGCCAGGAATCGCCACCAGCGCGAGGTCACGCTGGATGACGACCGTCAGCAGGCCCACCTCGGTGCTTTGGGCGCCGTGCCGGTGAGGAATGGTGAGTAGACTTTCCTTCACCTGAAGCACGGGCTGCACGCTGGCGGGCGGCGCTTTCAAGCTGGCCACTAGGCGAAGGGCGGCCTTGCCGAGGGCGATGCCGTTTTGCTTCACGATGTTGAAACGGTTCTCGCCGCGCAGGCTGCTGAGATCGTAAGGGTCGAGGTCGCCCGACGCGCCTTGGAGAAACATCGCCATGCAGTCGCCGCCCAGCTCCTGTTCGATGTGGTCCACCATCGCGCCGGGGAAGTCGCGCGACACCACGCCCGCCCCCATGAGCGCCACCGGATGGCAGGCGTAATGCACCGCGAAGGCGCGCGGCTTGCCCGCCAAGTCCTCCACGCGCAGCACGCCTACGGTCGGGTCCACGGGCTGGGTGGGGCGGCGCTCGGGATTTTCCCATAGCGGCAGGACGCGGTCGGGCCGGACGTCGCGGCGGTTGTGCGCCATGTAGGCGCTTTCATACGGTCCCTTGCCGGCGGCGAGCCGCGCGGGAAAGAGGCCTTGCATGGCCCGGCCAATGGCGGTGATGACCTTCGCCTCGGTCGCGGCATACCAAGGATCGTCTGAGAGCTTCAGCCAGTTGACGGTGGTGGCCGGGCCGTTGGGGTTGCGCGTCCAGTCGGGCGCGGCGGGTGGCTGGATGAACAGGCCGCGCGGAGCCATCGCGGCGTGCGTGTGCGTGGCGCTGAGAATGACGTGGTCCACGCCCCACTGGCGCTTCGCTTCGGCGATCACCTTCGGCGACGCGAAGACGATGAGGTCCGCTGAAACGATGGCGAGGGAGGTCTTCGCGTCTTTGAGCACGAGCACGCGGGCAAAGAGCGGGTCGCGCAGGCGCAAGGGTTGGCCGGACAGATTCACGGCGTCGTTCTCTGCGGGCGTGATCTCGACTTTGGCGGTGCCGGCCCACAGGCCCGAGGGAGACTCAGCCGCGCGCGTGGCAAGTGTCAGAGCGAACCATGCGAGTAGCCCGAGCAACGCGGCGAGAGAACGGTTGGGATTCATGCGCGAGGAATGTTGCCGCTACTGCTTCAACGCCGCCTGCGTTTCCTGATGCTGCGCCCACGCCGCCGCTTGCAGTTCCTTGGCGACCGCCGCCGGGATGTCCGCCGGGGCGGCGAGGCCCACGGGGCTTCGCCCGGTCAGCACGCTGTAGATGCTGCACGCGTAGATATACGAACCCCACAGGCCGGGGTGCATCTTGTCCTTGGCGAACAGGCTCTCCATGCGCTCGGCGGAAGGCTGGCTCCCGAAGTATTTCGTGTAAGCGGGGCTGGCATCCACGATGGCAGCCTTCAGCTCCCGCCCCATGTCGAGGTGTAGGCGATGCTGCCGCTCGAAGCCTTGCGGGTAGTCGCTCAGAATCGAGGCGGTGCCGAACAACAGCGTCTTCGCCCCCTTGCTCTGGATGAACTCGTGGAACTGCCGGGCGTAAGGTTGGAAGGCCAAGGCCTGGACGTTGTAGATGTCCTGCAATACGACGAAATCCCACGCGCCGCTGGCAATCATCCCGCGCGCCGTGTTCGTCCCGATGCCCGCCTCCCAATGACTGCGCAGCGACGCGCCGCCCTTGATGCAGCCGGTGATCTGGATGGGCGGCGCGCCCTTGTCCGATGCCGCAAGGTTCTCGATCAACTTGTTGCTAACCATCAACGGGCACTGGCTGTTGCCGATCATCAGCACGCGCAGCGGCTTGACCGGCACCGGTAGCAACGGTGCGATGACCTGCGCCACCTGCTTGGACTGAAGCGCCGTCCCCTCCGCCGAATAATGCACACCGCTGCCGTCCCACAAATTCGTCGGGTGAGTCGCGACCAGCGTGTAGAGATCGTCCACGACCAGCCCGGCCTTCGCGATGTGCGGGGCCGCAATCTGGTTGCGCTCGATCACGCCCTTGTCCGGCGCGGCGTCCTTCTGCTGGCACGGCGTGGTGGTGGCCCAGACGAGTTTGGCGCTGGGCGCGTAGCGTTGCAGCGTGGCCAGCACATCCGGGAAGCCCTTCCGGAAGCCCTCGATGCCGCCGTGCAGGCCGTAGTTGAAGTGAATGACGGAGTAAACATTCTGCCGCAGCACCAGTTTGATTTCGTCGAGCAACGCGGGATCACCCACGGCCTTCGAAGTGCCCAGCATGGAAACGTAGGCCTTGTCCTTGAGCGCAGCCGTCACCTCGGAGGCGTAGCGCACCGTGATCGAATCGCCGATCAGCAGCACGAGCGGCAGCGCTGGGCCACTGGGCGGCTTGGTGCGGAGGGTGATGGTGCACCAGTCCTGCGCCTCGCGCGGCGTGCGGTAGTCGTAGAGGTCTTCGGCGCTGGCCCGTGGGGTGGCGAACGCGCCGAGTATCGTGAGCGTGAGGAGGAGAAGCTTTTTCATGGCAAGACTACGGTTGATCAGGGTCGTGGTTCCAACGCCAGCGCCTCGCGGAACTTTGCGAGCGATTCCTTTTCCTTCCCCTGCGCGGCGTAGGCGTGGCCGTAGGCGCGGAGCAACTGAATGCGCCACGTCGGGGCCATGCCGGCGAGGTCGCCGTATTGCCCGAGCACGGCGAGCGCCTCGTCCGGCTTCACCTGGCTGGTGAGGATGCGCGCGATGGACACGGTGGCGGTGAGCGGCTGCCAGCCCTGGCCCTTGCCGGTGATGGCGAAGGACTGCCGATACGCCGCCAGCGCCTGCTCATCGTCGTTCAGGTTGTTCACGTAATTCTCGCCCAGCGTGAGCCAGACGGCCGCGTTGCCGGGCGCGAGCTTGGTCGCCGCCTTCAAGTCCGTCTCCGCGTGCGCCCCGTCCTTCAGGAAAGAGTAAATCTGCCCGCGCAAGTGCAACGCCTCGCTGGCCTTCCCGCTCGCGCCCGCCGGCCAGGCCGCGAAGTCCTCTCCCCCAAACTGCTCGATAAGCTCCTTCCACTTCCGCTCCTGCTGCAAAGCCCGCATCCGCCCGAGCATCGCGTCCGGGTCCGCCGTGTAGCGGGCGTATTGCGCCGCGACCTGCGCGAGTTGCGCGTCGCCGTGGTGGAAGTAAAAGCGGTTCCGCAGCGTGAGCTTCTGGCCGGCCGCGAGCGTGAAGTCCCCGGAGTGCGAGTTGCACGCCGGGCAGTTCGTGCCGTGGGGGCGGCAGACGACGGTTTTGTGGTCGCCGTAGTTGCCCTTGAAGTGGTCCGTGCCGAAGCGGTTGGCCGTCATCAGCCCGTAGGTGCGCGCGTGCCAGTGCGTGGGGAAACGCAGGTTCCCGGGATGGTCGAACATCGCGATGCCCACGGTCTTCCCGCTCGCGTCCGGCCCGAAGTAATCCGTCCACTCCGCACGCTTGCCCCAGGCCGCCTCGTTGCGGTCGCCGCGACTGTTCACAATCGTGCCGGCCCCCTTCTCACCCTTCTCCGACTCCACCTTCATTGTGCCCGCCACGCGCACGAGCAGGCCGCCATCGCGCTTGTCGCCGAAGACCACCGGCGCGTCGGCCGCTTGCAGCTCCACATCGTAATCCATCAGCACCTGTCGATTCGCGAGCGGCGTGAAGACGAGCCGCACCTGCTCGCGCAGGACGAGCTTGCCGTCGCCGAGCCATTGGTTGCGCAGCACCACCTCGCCGGACTGGCCCGAGCTGAGGCGCTCGATCTTCTCCAGCTTCACCTCGGCGGACTGGCCGGGCTTGGGCTTGGGCGGCGACCACCAGAAGTTGAACCCGTTCACATCGCTGTGCGAAAAGCGAATCGAGCGATGGTGCGGATGATCCGCGTCCTCACCGGGCACACCCGGCTTCATCGGAAAGTGCCGGGTGACGTTTTCGCCATTGGGCCCGATGACGGGATAGAGATACGGCCCGACCCAATCCCTGTGCCGCCACTCGGTGAACACCTCGCCGTCGATGACGACGCGGATGCGATCCGGCAGTTCGGTGATGGCGACGGCGGCGGAAAGCCGGCCTGCGAACGCGAACGCGAACACGGCCACGAGCGTGGCGAGCAAGGTGCATGGCACAACGCCAGGCACCCAAAGACGAACGGCTTTCACGCAGCGCATGCTGGCAGGGAACGCGATGCCTGACCACGCTGAATTTGAATCCGCAGTGGCTGCTGCGGGGGGCACCGAGCAACGTGGTGTCGGCAAATCGTCGGCCAAAGGCGCGTCGGGAGCTTGGGAATTCGGGTTGAACAATCGTCGCGCGTCGGTGCCTAATGGGCGGCAGCACGCAGTCTGAAGCTGGCATGTATTCACTCTCGACTTGTTGGAATTCGCACCGGCACACGGATGGCCGGGCCATGTTGCAGGAGATCGCCGGGCTGGGCTTTGACTACGCCGAGTTGAGCCACGGCATCCGGGTGAGCCTGGTGCCGGGCATCTTCGAAGCGGTGGACGCGGGGGAAATCCGCATCTCGACGCTGCACAACTTTTGCCCGCTGCCCATGGGCGTTAGCCACGCGGCGCCGAACATTTACCAGTTCACCGCCGCCGACTCCCGCGAGCGGGAGAGCGCGCTTAAGCAGACGTTCAAGACGCTGGAGTTTGCCGTGCGCGTGAAGGCGCGGCTGGTGGTGCTCCACATGGGCAGCCTCACGGCGATGAAGCCCCGGGGCGGCTTCCTCGGGCTGTTCGGCCCGGAGGATTTCACAGAGACGCTGCTGGATCTGATCACGGCCAAGCAGCACGAGACGGAGAAGTTTCAGGCGCTGATCGCCGACGCCGTCGAGCAGCAGGAACGGCACAAGGCCGAGCCGATGAAGTTCACGACCGAGGCGCTCCACCAGATCGCGGCGCGCGCGGCGGAGCTGGGCTTGCAGCTCGGCATCGAGAACCGCGAGGCATTGGAGGAGGTGCCGCTGGACGGCGAGATGGCAGAATTCCTCAAGGGATTTCCCTCCGCCACGGTGCGCTACTGGCACGACACGGGGCACGCGCAGATCAAGGAGCACCTCGGCTTCTTGCACCACGTCACGCATCTGGGGCAGCTCGCAGACCGGCTCGGCGGCTTCCATGTGCATGACGTGGCGTTCCCCGGCAGTGACCATCGTGAGCCGGGCACGGGCACGGTGGACTTCGCGGCGCTGAAGCCGTTCGTGAAGCCGGAGCACATCAAGGTTTTCGAGTTCAGCCCCGGGCTGAAGGCCGAGGAGGTGACACGCGGCGTGGCGCACGTCAGGAAGCTGTGGGACGCGTGAAACTCGCGTCGGCATGGCTCAAGACGCTCGTGCAGCTCGCCGTGTGTGGCGTGCTGCTGGCATGGATTTTCCAGAGCATCTTCTGGAAGGAGGGCCAAGACGCGTGGGAGCGGGAGCAGCGCACGCCGGCGTGGCGGAAGCTGACCATGGAGCAGCGGCTGGAAATCTCGTGGCAGCACGGCCCGCGCGAGGTGTGGAGCGTTATGTCGCGCGTGCGGCCGGGGCCGTTCGCGGTGTCGCTGGCATTGATGGGCGCGACCATTCTGCTGGGCGTCGTGCGGTGGCGGCAGGTGCTGCGGGTGCATGGGCTGGACTTGTCCTTCGCGCGCGCGGCGGAGATTTCGCTGGTGGCGCACTTCTTCAACTCGTTCCTACTGGGCGCGGCGGGCGGGGACTTGATGAAGGCGTATTACGCGGCGCGGGAGACGCAGCACAAGAAGGCCGAGGCGGTGGGCACGGTGTTCGTGGACCGCATCCTTGGGCTGTTCGCGCTGCTGGTGTTCACGATGGTGGCGATGGCGGCGAATCTGCCGCTGCTGCGGGCGGACCCGCTCTTCCTGAAGCTGGCGGGGGCCATCACGGTGATGTTCGCGGGCTGCGCGGCGGTGCTGTTCCTCGCACTGCGGGGCGGCGTTTCGAAGGGGTTGCCCCGGGCGCGCGAATGGCTGCGGCGACTGCCCAAGGGAGACTTTCTGGAGCGGCTGCGCGATTCGCTCAAGCCGTTCGGCCGCGACCGCTCGTTTCTGGTGAAGAGTTTTTCCGTGTCGCTGCTGCTGTGCGGCGTGTGCGTGCTGCACGTGCAATCGCTGGTGTGGGGGCTGGGGCTGGACCTCTCGTTGCGGCACCTCTTCGCCATCGTGCCAATGATCACGTGCATGGTGGTGCTGCCGCTGACGCCCAGCGGGCTGGGGGTGCGGGAGAATCTCTTCGTGCTGCTGCTGGCGGTGCCGTTGATCGGCGTGGAGCACACGGCGGCGCTGTCGTTGTCGCTGCTCTGCACGGCGGGGAGTTTGTTCTGGAGCCTGATCGGTGGGCTGGTCTATGC
>JAYTIO010000071.1:0-3702 GCA_043731805.1 Pedosphaera sp.
GCAGCTCATCCGCGAGTTCACTCTCGACGCGAAGTCCACGCACCTCGCCTGCAAGCAAATCATCAAGAACGTCTCGGCGGAGCCGAAGTTCTGGGCGCACTGGAGCCGCACCTTCGCGGTGCACGGCGGCATCGGCGTCATCCCGCAGACGCCGGACACGCGCAGATTTCCCAACGGCTTCGTGATGTATAACCAAGGCGCGGAGCACTCCATCATTCTCAAGCCCACGGACCCGAACGTGCGCATGCGCGGTAACTTTCTCGAAGTCCTCGGCCCCACGAAGCAGCCCAAGCTCGGCTTCGACTCGAACGCCGGCTGGTTCGCCTACGTGATGCCGCACGATCAGGCGTTCGTGAAACGCTACCCCTCGCCCAAGGACGGCGTGTATCCCGAAATCGCCGGCCTGACGCTGTGCCTCTGGTATCCGCAGGCGAGCTTCGTGCCCGCGTGCGAACTGGAGCCGCACGGGCCGCGCAAGACCACCGCGCCCGGCGCGAGCGTGAGCTTCACGGAGGATTGGTATCTGCTCCCGCACAAGTTCCCGGCGGCCGGCGAGCAGATTGATTTGGACAAGCTCGCCGCGCAGGTCGCCAACGCAGTGCGCTGAGGCACGGAATCGCTTCTCCCCTTGCCCACGCCTACCCGCTCGTTCAGCTTTCGCCGCATGAAATCGTTCTCCCTTCGCGTTGCCCTCACCGTTGTTTGCCTCGCCAGCCTTGCCCTCGCCGCCGAGCCGGTGGCGCGCGGCTTCCAGAACCGCGTCTTCACCGACGCCGAGGGCAAGGCGCACCCGTTCGTCATCTTCGTGCCCGCCAAGTTCGAGCCGGGCAGCAAACCGCCCGTCATGCTCTTCCTCCACGGCGCGGGCGAGCGTGGGGACAACAACCTTGATCAGATCATGGTCGGCCTCGCCCCCGCCATCTGGAAGCGCAAGGCCACCTTCCCCTTCGTCACCGTCATGCCGCAGTGCCGCATCGGCTCCAACTGGCTCGCCGGCGGCCCCGACGCGCAGTGGGCGCTCGCGATGCTCAAGCAAACGCAGGCCGAGTTCGGCACCGACCCCGACCGCGTCTATCTCACCGGCCTCTCGATGGGCGGGGCCGGCACTTGGAGCCTCGCGGCGAAAGACCCTTCTGCCTGGGCCGCCATCGTGCCCATGTGCGCCGGGCCGAACACCGCCAACGTGGAGAAGTTCACCGCCGCGCGCCTGCCCATCTGGAATTTCTGTGGCGACAAGGACCGCGAAGGGACCGTGAAGTCGAGCCGCGACATGCAAGCGGCCCTCACCAAGGCCGGCGCGAACGCCAAATACACCGAGTATCCCGGCGTGGGCCACAACTGCTGGGACGACGCCTACGCCACCGACGCGCTCTACACTTGGCTGCTGGAACAAGCGCGCAGCAAGCACAAGAAGTGACGAACGCAGTGAGCTTTCCTGCTTTCCTGCTCTCCTTATAAAATCCCGTGTCCATCCGGGTGCCTTCATGGTTAGCCTTTCCCCGCCCTTATGGAATACGAAGCTGTCATCGGTCTCGAAACGCACGTCCAGCTCAAGACCAAGTCCAAGATGTGGTGCGGCTGCGCCAACGCCTTCGGCGCACCACCCAACACCCACGTCTGCCCCGTCTGCCTCGGCCTGCCCGGCGTCCTACCCGTCCCGAATGAGGAAGCCCTCCGCCTCACCGTGCTCACCGGCCTGTTGCTCCACGGCGAGATTCCCCGGCACGCGAAGTTCGACCGGAAGAATTACTTCTACCCCGACGCCTCGAAGAACTACCAACTCACCCAATACGACCAGCCCAGCACGGCCCACGGCCACGTGGACTTCGAGTTCAACGGCCCCGGCTCCACCGACGGCCTCGCCCGCGTCCGCATCACCCGTGCGCACTTGGAAGAAGACGTCGGCAAGCTCACTCATTTCGACCGCCACTCGGGCGTGGACTTCAACCGCGCCGGCGTGCCGCTCCTCGAGATCGTCTCCGAGCCTGACCTCACCAGCGCGGACATGGCCCACGCGTATCTCAACACCCTCATCGAGATTCTCCACCAAGGCGGCATCTCCGACTGCGACATGGAGAAGGGCATGGTCCGCTGCGACGTGAACATCAGCGTCCGCCCCAAAGGCACCACCGGCCTCGGCGCAAAAATCGAGATCAAGAACATGAACAGCTTCTCCGGCGTGCGGCGCGCGGCGGAGTATGAGATCGCCCGGCAGATCGAAGTCGTCTCCCAGGGCGGCCAGCTCGTGCAATCCACCCGCCGCTGGGACGACGTCGCCGGCCTCACCGAGGAAATGCGCACCAAGGAGCACGCCCACGACTACCGCTACTTCCCCGAGCCCGACCTCATGCCCATGCAGCCCTCCGACGACTGGATCGCCGCCGTCCGCACGCGCCTCGTCGAGCTGCCCCTCGTGCGCAAGCAGCGCCTCATGCGTGATTACCAGCTCCCCGCCGGCGACGCCGAAGTCTTCCGGGGCAACGTGGAACTCGGCCACTACTTCGAAGCCATCGCCCAGCAAGCCAAGACCCCCAAAGTCCTCGCCAACTGGATCATCAACAACCTCCAAGCCAAGCTCGCCGAGGAAAACGAACGCAACCGCGAGCGCACGGAGGTCGAGCAGTTCGAAAATCCGCAATCGGCAATCGGTAATCGGCAATCCGAGTCCCTCACCCTCGCCGACCTCCGGTTCCAGCCCGCCGCCCTGTTGGAATTGGTCGCTCTCGTGGAGAACAAAACCATCAGCAACTCCGCCGCGCAGACCGTCTTCGCAGAAATGTTTGCCACCGGCCAGGCCCCCGCCGCCATCGTGCAGGAAAAGGGCCTCGCGCAAGTGAGCGACACCGGCGCGCTGGAGAAATTCTGTGATGACGCCCTCGCCGCGAACCCCGCCGCCGTGGCCGACTACCGGGGCGGCAAGCTCGCCGCGCTCAACTCCCTCAAAGGCCAGGTGATGAAGCTCTCCAAGGGCAAGGCGAACCCCGCCCTCGTCGGTGAAATGCTGGAGCGCAAGCTCAAGGGGTGAGCTTAGGCGAGGGCAGAGGCAACTGGACGCAGCGGCCGTTCTCCCTCACCCCGTCCCTCTCCCGCTGGGAGAGGGGGCCACGCAGTCCGCGCTCCCGTAGTCGCAATCTTTAGGTTGCGCTTCCGTCATGGCTTCCCTCAAGCGCAGGCTAAAGCCTGCGACTACGATAGGGTCATGACTGTCGAGCGGGCCTTGCAGTGCATGGTTTTGACTGCAAAGTAGTCAGAGTGACCCTCAGATAGCCAAAAGTCGCCTGACTGTGCCATGTTGACACTGGACACCTGATTAACTCAACTGGATGCGCCATTAAGGTCACTATTCAATGGATTTGCGTGCTGGTGAGTCGTTTAAGGTCGGTGGTCACGGCTCTAGCGCGGGTCTATGGCTGATGAAGGTGGATGGTTGAGGTCTTAAGTTGGGTGTTGGAGGCCACTTTTCCAAAGATTTCTCTTCAACCTCACTCTAGCGCTCTTCCTCCCAGGGTGGGAGAAGCCGATTCGCCGCCCGCCAGTGAATCCAGACACTCGGGTGGTTCGAGACGCGGCCAGCGTGGCTCCCTTTCCCAGCGGTAGAGGGCCAAGGAGAGGGAGGCAGGCCGCGTGGGCTGGGTGGCTTCGTTGCCCGCGTGAGTGGCGGCTGCCTTGCTCCCTCAGCCTATCCCGCTCCCGCTGAGAGAG
>JAYTIO010000072.1:0-7449 GCA_043731805.1 Pedosphaera sp.
TGGCAGCGCAGCATGTGCAGCACCCACGCGCCCTTCGGGTAGGCGAGGTAGTTGAACATTTCCTCCGGCTCGCCGAACTTCCGCCACACGATGCCGCGCGTTTCGTTTTGGTTCGCGAGGATGCCTTTCGCCGCGCTGTGCAGGGCGAAGAGCGTCTCGTTCGTGCCGCCGTGGTCGCCCTGCCAGAGCCAGTCGTAGTAAGTGGCGAAACCTTCGTTCAGCCAGATGTGGCTCCAGTCCTTGCAGGTCACCAGGTCGCCGAACCACTGGTGCGCCAGCTCGTGGGCGACGAGGCTGTCGCTGTTGAAGAGGTTCTCCGTCTCGGCGGTGAAGAGCGTGCGGAAGTTCAGCGTGGTGAGGCTGGTGTTCTCCATGCCGCCCCAGTGGTAATCGTGGACAGCGGCCTGCCCGTATTTGGCCCACGGATAGTTCACGCCGATTTCGCGCTCGAAGAACTGCATCATGTGCTTCGTGTGGCGGAAGGAGTTCGGCGCGGCGGCGAGGTCGCTAGGCGTGGTCCAGAACTCCAGCGGGATGTCACGGTGCTGGTCCTCGATTTTCTTCAACTGCCCGGCGACGAGCGTGATGAGGTAGTTCGCGTGCGGCTTCTCCTGCACCCAATGGAACGCGGTGAGTCCGCCCGCGCCGGGCTGGGCGGAAACTTGGCGGCCGTTCGAGAGCGCGACCATGCCGGCGGGCACGTGGCAGGTGACTTCGCTAGTGAACTTCTCGACGGGATGGTCGAACGAGGGGAACCAATGCCGCGCCTCGCTCGGCTCGCCCTGCGTCCACAGATGCGTCTCGGGATAGCCCATCTCCGGCGTGCGGAAGTAGAGACCTTTGCGCGGCTCGGCGGAATACTTCACCACCACGCGCGCCTCCTTCCCAACCGGAATCGGCGGGGCGAAGGTGAGGACAATCTCACGGTCAGTGACTTGGTGGCCGAGTAACTTCTCCGAGCTGGTCACGGACGCGATGCGCAAGTCCACCGCGTCCAACCGCAGCTCTTCCAGCGGCGTGGCGATGGGTTTGAAGGTGACGGTGGCGGTGCCGGCGAGGGTGCGGGCCTTGAAGTCCGGCGTCACGTCGAGTGCGAGGTGGAGGATGTCCACGCGACGGTCGGGGGCGTATTTGCGGTAGGCGGACGAGTCCACCGGCGCGGGGGCGAACTGCGCGGAGCACCAGCGGCAGAGGTGGGTCTGGTGCTCGGCGGCGAGCGGAGCGACGAACGCGAATAACGCGAGGAGGGCGGCGAGGCGGACTTGCATGGCGGGGAGGATAGTCAGCGGAGCACGGGCGTCACGTCTGGTTTGCGTTGTGGAGTGCGCTGGCAGAGCGCAGCGGCGACAGCGCTTTCGACAGCGGCGGTGAGGTTCGGGTGGCCGTGGTGTCCATCGTGCGCAGTGGGGTTCGCTGGCAGAAGCTTTTGGCGCACCGAGGTGCGGATTGGTTTGGGAGTCGTTCGCCGCCTTACGCCAAAGCGGCGTCGCCGCTACGCTTTGCCGCCGCACTCCATATACGGCGACGGTCCTTCACCTTCGCAGCAAAAACTTCGGCAGCCACTCGAAGAAGCCGCTGGGGTAGCGCTCGCGGTTCAAGATTTCGTAGAAGCGCACGGCGGAGTCGAAGGGCAGGAGCACGACGGCGAGGTAGTCCAGCCAGATGAGCGGGCTGATGAACCTCTGGAAGAGGCCGAAGCTGAAGAAGAACAGGCAGATGAGCTCCGCTAGGAAGAACACGTAGGCGCACAGGCAGGTGATGAGCGAGACGCGCAGCGGGTTGATGCCGTTTGGCTCGAGCACGTTCTCCTTGAAGGACGCGGGGAAGAAGCCCAGCAGCGGGTAGAGGTAGCGCCAGTTCGTCCGGTGGCCACCGGTGGTCGGCTTGATCTTCTTGAACGCCCCGTCGCGCAACGCCACGTAGTCCTCGTCATACACGATGACGACCCGGGGCCGCACGCCCGCGAAGTCCGGCCAGGGGGCCAACTCGTAGCGGATGGGGCGGTCCTCGTCGCCGCGCAGTTTGCGCGAGAGGTAGTAGCGGCGGTCCTCGAACTCGATGGCCGGGCGCGAGGATTCGCTGCTCTCCCACTCCGGCATCTCCTTGGCCGCGCACACCACGAGCTTCTCGCCAAAATACAGCACCTGATCCGGGCCGACTTCGACGCCGGAGGGCGGGCGGTTTGGGTTGTCTGACATGCGGTTGGGCAGCGTGGCGGACCGGGGCCGTGCGGACGGCGTGCGTGGGCCGACACGAACGACAGTCTTTGAGGGCGGAGCGTTTCCGTCAAGCCGGGCGGCGGGAGGGAGAAGTAGCGGTGAGCGGTCAGCGGTCAGCGGTGAGCAGCAGCGGCGGGCGGTGAAGGATTTCCTGGCGGACGCGGAAGTGCTA
Organism: Pedosphaera sp.; assembly: GCA_043731805.1. Lineage (GTDB taxonomy): Bacteria > Verrucomicrobiota > Verrucomicrobiia > Limisphaerales > SXTU01 > SXTU01. The sequence continues at coordinate 2,392 of JAYTIO010000072.1, forward strand.
TGACTTCCCCATGATGCAGGTTGAAACCACTTGGGACACACTGGACTGGGCGACGATCGAATGGCTGCGCGACGGCTTCCTGACCGGGGCCGGGGCGGCGGGCGCGTATTGGCGGTCGCCCACCGACCTCGCGAGCTACGACCTGACCTTCGCCCAGCGCATCGCCTGGAAGTGGGACGCGGTGCTGGCGGAGCTGAAGCTGCGCGGGTGGACGCCGCCGCCGGGGGAGGTGCTGGACTGGGGTTGCGGCAGCGGGGTGGCGGGTCGGTGCGTGCTGCGGGAGTTCGGCGTGGAGCAGTTCGCGGCGCTCCGGGTGTTCGACCGGTCGGCGCTGGCGATGGACTTCGCCGTCGCGCGGGCGAAGGCGGTGTTTCCCCAACTCACGGTGAGCGCCGGCGGGCCGGACACCGGGCGCATCGGGCTGCTCCTGCTGAGTCATGTGCTCAATGAACTGCCTGAGGCGGACCGTGAAGCCTTGGTGCAACTCGCTGCCCGCGCCGACGCCGTGCTGTGGGTGGAACCCGGCTCGCACGCGGACAGCCGGGCGCTCATCGCGATGCGCGAGCGGCTGCGCGACACGTTTGAAGTGGTCGCGCCCTGCACGCATCAGGCCGCGTGCGGGTTGCTCACCGCCGGGAACGAGCGGCATTGGTGCCACAACTTCGCCGCCCCGCCGCCGGGCCTCATGGCGGATGGCAACTGGGTGCGGTTCGGCCAGCGGTTGGGGATTGATCTGCGGAGCCTGCCCTACAGCTTCCTCGTGCTGGAGCGGCGGGGACTGCGCGCCGCAGAGGAACGCTTCTCCGGTTGGTCCCGCGTGCTCGGCACGCCCCGAGTCTATAAAGGTTTCGCGAAGCTCTTCAGTTGCCAGACCGACAGCGTGCGCGACCTGACACTCCAGAAGCGCGCCGAACCGGCGGTCTTCAAGCGGCTGAAGGACGAGGAGAACGTGCTGCTGGTGAAGGGCACCGTGGCCGGCGAGAAGTTGACAGCGGTGGAAACGACGCTGCCGTGACGCGGCAGGTGACCACACTCGTGAGAGCGTGGGACAAATCTCATCCCAGCCACGCTCTCACGAGCGTGGCCACGTGTCCGACGACCGCGCCGCCGCGAGGGCGGCTTCGTAGATGGACTTCAGCGGCAGACCGGCCTTCGACGCGACTTGCTTGCACGACTCGAACTCGGGCGCGACCTGCACCACCACACCGTCGAGCTTGCCGAGCTTCACCGTCACGTCGCCTTGCGGGAGCGGCACGGTGATGAACTCGCGCTTCAGCTTCCGCCGTTCGGCCAGCGTGCGGCGCACCCCAAAGGCGCTCGTCTCGCGGAGCATCAGCGTGGCGAACCGGTCCGCGTCCGCCGCCGCGCAGAGCACGGTGAGCAGCACGCCGGGGCGGTTCTTCTTCATCTGGATGGGCGTGTGGAACACGTCCAGCGCACCCGCGCCCAGCGCCTGCTCGACGAACGCGCCGAGCAACTCGCCGGAGACATCGTCCAAGTTCGTCTCCAACACCGCAATGGTGTCCGTGTCCCAGTCGTGGGCCGCAGCGGCAACGGCTTCACCAGGCCTCGCGACCTCAAGACTTTGAACTCGGAACTCAGAACTCAAAACCCGTCCCAGCGCCGCCCGCACCACATTCGGCCGCGTGTCATTATCCCGCGTGCCGACGCCGTAGCCGACCCGCTCCGCGACCAACCCGCTCATCGGCCCGAAGCCTTCCGCGAACTCCGCCAGCAGCGCCGCACCCGTGGGCGTGAGCAGCTCGCGCGGCTCCTCGCATTGCGTGAGGGCGATGCCGCGCGCGCCAAGAATCTCCAGCGTGGCCGGCGCGGGCAGCGGCATCCGCCCGTGCGCGCACCGCACCCAGCCAGTGCCCTCGACGACCGCCGAGGCAAACACACGCGGACAACCGAGCAGCTCCAGCCCAAGGCAGCCGCCCACGATGTCCACGATGGAATCCACCGCGCCGACTTCGTGGAAATGAACTTGCTCCGGCGGCATCCCGTGAATCTTCCCTTCCGCCACGGCGATGCGCTGGAAGACGGCGATGGACTTCTCCTGCACCCAGTCCGAGAGCGTGCTGGCGCGGATGAGCGCCTTGATTTGGCGGAAGTTCCGGCTGCCATCGTGCGCGTGGGCGGCGGCGCCGGGGCCGGGCGAATGGGCGTGTGAATGGTCGCCGGGCCCGTGGCTGTGCGAGTGGGAGAGCGCGTGGTAGTCGGGACCGTCGTTCACCGGCGGCGAGGCCGACTCCGTCAGCAGCACGTCGAACTTCACGCCCTCGATGCCGCACTTGGCCGCGCGGCGGTGCGCCAGGCGGTAGCCATCGAGGTTCAGTTTCGCGAGGCCGTATTCGAGCTGGCGGAAGTCCGCGCCCAAGTCCAGCAGTGCGCCGATGAACATGTCGCCGCTCAGGCCGCTGAACACGTCGAGGTAAAGAGTCTTCATGTGTGCCGGGAAGGTAGCGGAAACGGCGGCGGCGGGCAGGTAAAACTGCGGGCGTGAGGTTCAGGGTTCCACCTCAACCTCGGCTCTCTTCGTCCGTTCGCCGAAGAGCGCGGTGCCGATGCGCACGAGCGTCGCGCCTTCCTCGATGGCGACCTCGAAGTCGCCGCTCATGCCCATGCTCAACTGTGGCAGCGGCGCGCCGAGCAGTTGCTCGCACTCGGTCCGCAGCTCGCTCAGGCGGCGGAAGACGGGGCGCCCGCGCTCGGGCGTCGGCGTGTAGGGCGCGATGGTCATCAGTCCGTGGACTTCGAGGCGCGGCAGGCTGCTCCACTCGGCGAATTCGGCGAGCAGCCGGGCGGGCGCGTAGCCGAACTTGCTGCCCTCACCGGCCACGTTGACTTCGAGGAGAATGGGCATCGTCTTCGCCGCCTTCTCGCACTGCCGGTTGAGCTCCTGCGCCAGCGCGAGGCTGTCCACACTCTGGATCAGGCTGAAGAGGGCGACGGCGTCGCGGCACTTGTTGGACTGGAGGTGACCGATCATCTGCCAGTGGGCGCGGCCGGGGCAGAGGGGGATTTTCAACTTCGCCTCCTGCACGCGGCTTTCGCCGAAGCAGGTCAACCCCGCGTCCAGCGCGGCGCGGATGGCCTCGGGCGGCTGGTGCTTGCTCACGGCCATGAGCGTGACCGACGCGGGGTCGCGGCCCGCGCGGGCGCACGCCGCGGCGAGGCGTTCGCGGAGGCGGGCGAGTTTGGCGGCGATGTCCACGGCGGCAGCGTAGCGGAGGAAGGGAGAGGTGAGAAGGTGAAGAGTGGCAGGGTTGAAAGGTGGAAGAGGGTCCGCCGCCCGCCCCTTCCACTCTTCAACCCTTCCCCACCCATCGAGACAAAAAAAGAGCGCGTCTCGCGACGCGCTCTCGAAGTGACTGAGCCGGGGACTATTTCGTTTCCTTGATGCGGATGTCTTTGAACTGAACCCGCATCGCTGGGCCGGCGTGGAGCTGGAGCGCGAGGATGCCGGACATGACCTGCTTCTTCTCGTCTTCGTCCTTCACGTCCACGGTCTGGTTGCCGTTGATGAAGTGCTGGAGGTGGCCGCCCTTGGCGATGACGACGTATTCGTTCCAGTCGCCCTTCTTGATGCTCGCTTGAATCTCGGCCGAGGTCTTCTCGGTCTTGCCGACGACTTCCTTTTTGCCTTCCTTGTTCCAGACCACCTTCTCGCCGCGCTGCGCCATGACGCCGCGGGTCATCTTCTCCTCGTAAAGGATGCCCGAGTAGGTGGCGCCGACCTCGAAGTCCGCCTGGTAGCCGCCGACGACAAAGTTGCCGAAGTCCTTGCTGCGATACTGGACGCCGGAGTTGCCCCAGTCGCTGGTGAAGCGGTAGGCAAAGCGCAGCTCGAAATCGCCGACGACCTTCTGCTTGTCGCCGTCCTTGGCGATGAGGAAGTTGTTGCCCTTGGCGGGGTTTTCCTTGGTCGTGGTGCCGGTGATGGCCCCGTCCTCGACGGTCCAATGTTCCTTGCGGCCCTCCCAGCCGGTGAGCGTCTTGCCGTCGAACAGGGGTTTGAAGCCGGCCTCATCGGCGGCGAAGGCGAGCAGCGCGCAGGTGGCGAGCGTAAACAGGGTGGCGGTGAGTTTCATGAGTTGTGCAGTGATGACAGTGTTGTGTTTGCGCCGCGCATTCAGCGGATGGCGGCGGCGGCTGTCAACGGCGAACCCGCCCGCACTCCGGCTCGACGCGCTCTCCGCTGGCTGGTTACCCTCGCTGCGTGAACATTCTCGTCACCGGCGGCGCCGGCTTCATCGGTTCCCACGTCTGCGCGCGGCTGCTGCGCGACGGCCACGCCGTCTGCGCGTTCGATGACTTGAACGACTTCTACGCGCCCGCGCTCAAGCAGGCGAACCTCCGCAGTCTCCAGTCCCTCGCACTGCCCTTCACCTTCGTCCATGGCGACCTGACCGACCCGGCGGCGGTGGAAGAAGCCTTCGCCTCCGCGCAATTCGACCAAGTCATTCACCTCGCCGCGCGCGCGGGCGTGCGGCCCAGCTTGCAACAGCCCGCGCTCTACCAGCGCGTGAACGTGGAGGGCACCGTGAACCTCCTCGAAGCTGCGCGTGCCCGGAAGGTTCGCAAAGTCACCATCGCCAGCAGCTCGTCCGTCTATGGCGTGAACGCCAAGGTTCCTTTCAGCGAGGCCGACCCCATCTTCAGCGCCATCTCGCCCTACGCCGCCAGCAAGCTCGCGTGCGAAGCGCTCGGCCACACCTACCACCACGTTTACGGCATGGACATCGCCATGCTGCGCTTCTTCACGGTGTATGGCCCGCGTCAGCGGCCCGACCTAGCTATCCACAAGTTCGCCTCGCTCATCAGCGCGGGGAAAGCCATCCCCGTCTTCGGCGACGGCTCGACGGCGCGCGACTACACCTACGTGACCGACACCGTGGACGGCATCCTGGCCTGCACTCGGCAGGAGTTCGGCTTCGACATCTTCAACCTCGGCGAATCGCAGACCGTGCGGCTGGACTACCTGATTGCGCTGCTGGAGAAGGCGCTCGGCAAGACCGCGAACATTGACCGCCAGCCGCAGCAGCCCGGCGACGT
>JAYTIO010000073.1:0-3046 GCA_043731805.1 Pedosphaera sp.
AACGGCCCGTGCCACGCCCGCTGCTGGCGAGGCTGATGCCCGTTCAACTTTCACTGGAACTGGGAGCCAACGCGGCTAGGTCAGTTTTACCAACTGCAAACCCCAATCCTCAAAGTCACCAATGAAATCAAGGTTCGGAACTTTGGCTTTCGTAACACCCTCTTCTACTACTGAATTAAGGTGGTTGGTATTAGTCCGCTTTTGATCGCACCACGACACGAATTCTCCGCTTCCCAGCAGGCTACGGGGCGCGCGGTGAAAAGGGTGAAGGCGGAACCTGCTTCGCCGCTGCACGCGCGGCGTCGAAGCTCGACACCCCCGCTTTCAACTCGAGGATCCGCCACAGCTCCGGGAAGTCGAACGCCTGCCCCGGTTGCAGCGCCGTCACCGGACTCATCAGCTCGACCGCCGCCATCTGGTCGTTCCACGAAAACTCCACCGTGTGGCCCGCGCCGGGATACGCCGCGCCGCGCCAGGTTTGAAAATACTTCACAAACAGCAGCCGCCCCCGCGCGTAGGCCACCCAGCCCGCGTCCGTGTCGGAACCGAGCTTGCCGGGGGCACCGGCGGCTTGGGCCACCAGCAAATCCCCGAAGACCCGCACGGTGGGCGCAGCCGGCTGCTCGCCATCGAAGGCCGAACCGCTCTCCGTCGCCCGCAGCAGCGACCAGCCGGCGCGATGCCGACTCTGCCGCGGCAACCGAAACAGGACGAACCCGCCCGCCGGACAAAGCGTGCGGTCGTGCAAGCCCTGCCGGGTCACGCCTGCCGTCCCATTCACCATCCGTTGCATCACGCCCAGCGCGCCCGTGTCCGGGTCGAGCGTGAAACTCTTGAGCAGCCGCAGCCCGGTCGTCAGGTCCAACGGGCTGGCGGTCTCCACCGTTTGGTCGCGCGGCGCGACGGAGTCATGCGGCCCGAGCCACACCGCCTGCCGCTCCGGCAAGCCGAGCAACCCGGGACCGAAGTCGCATTGATAGCCACCGACCCAGAATCCGCCCGGAAACTCCGCCAGCGTCTTGCCCTGGCTGGCCGGGTTCTCCAACAGCACGTTCACCGTGCCCCGGCTGTATTGCACCACGCGCCCACCGATGGCTGGCACCATGACGGCCGCCACCTTCCCGTGGTCGTCGCGCAGGCTCAACGCGTTCGTCCAGCCGAGGAACTCGCCTTGCTGGACGCCCGCCGGCAGTGCCGCCCACAGGCCGGCGGGGAACAGCGTGAGCCACAGCGCCAACGCGCAGGCAGCCAGACTCGGCGGACCTTGGAGAAAACTCATGCGCGCGGAAGTTACCAGCCCAGGCCCTCGGCTCAATGCTGTTTGTCCGCGCAGGCCAAGGCCCTGTGCCGACGCCGGCTTCATTTCAACGCCACCTGCCAGCGCGCGAGCTGCCGCGCGACTTCCTTCGTGCCGGGCGCACCGGGGAGATTGCGCCGCGCCATCGCCTCCGCGAGGTCGAAGGACGCCATCGCATCTGGGCCGAACGCGGCGTTCACCGACTTCAACTCCGCCGCCGTCAGCCCGTCCAGCGGCCGGCCCAGCTTCTCCGCGAGCGCCACGGCGGCTCCCACCGCGTGGTGCGCGTGGCGGAACGGCATGCCCTTCCGCACCAGATAGTCCGCCAGGTCCGTGGCCAGCAACGCGGAATCACCCGCAGCGGCCGCACAGGCCGCCGCGTTCACGCTCGTGTGGCGCAGCATCGCGGCCATCAGTCGAGCGCAGCCGCGCACCGTGTCCACGGTGTCGAAGAGCCGCTCCTTGTCCTCCTGCAAGTCCCGGTTGTAAGTCATCGGCAGACCCTTCAGCAGCGTCAGCAACGCGACGAGGTTGCCATAGACCCGCGCCGCCTTGCCGCGCGTCAGTTCGGCGATGTCGGGGTTTTTCTTCTGCGGCATCAGCGAGGAACCGGTCGTGTAGGCGTCGGCAATCTTGATGAAGTTGAACTCGCTGCTGGCCCAGAGAATCACGTCCTCGGACAGCCGCGACAGGTGCATCGCAAACAGCGCGGCCAAAGCCCCGAACTCAATCGCGAAGTCGCGGTCACTCACCGCGTCCATCGAGTTCTGCGTGACCTGCGGCCGGTCCTTCGCATCCACGAAGCCAAGCTCTTGCGCCACGAATTCACGGTCCAACGGCAGCGTCGAGCCGGCCAGCGCGCCGCTGCCTAGCGGACAGACGTTCATGCGGGTGAAGCAGTCCAGCAGCCGGCCGTAGTCGCGGTCGAGCATCTCCACATAGGCCAGCAGGTGGTGCGCGAGATACACCGGCTGCGCCCGTTGCAAGTGCGTGTAGCCCGGGATGACGACGTGTTGATAGCGGCTGCCCAGCTCGACCAGCGCCCGTTGCAAGTCCCGCACCTCGCGGGCGAACTCGATGCTTTCATCCCGCAGCCACATCCGCACGTCGAGCGCCACCTGGTCGTTGCGCGAGCGGCCGGTGTGGAGCTTCGCGCCGGCGGGGACACGCCTCGTCAGCTCCGCCTCGATGTTCATGTGGACGTCTTCCAGCTCGCACTTCCAAGTGAACTTGCCGGCTTCAATCTCCTTCGCGATGGCCACCAGGCCGCTGCGAATCGCCTTCGCCTCCGCACGCGTGAGCACGCCGATGCGCTGGAGCATCGCGGCGTGGGCGAGCGAGCCTTGGATGTCGTGCCGCCACAGCCGCCAGTCGAAGGAAATGGACTCGGTGAAGCGGGCGACATCCGCGCCGGGACCGCTGGCAAAGCGGCCGCTGCGGGAAACGGGACCGGGAGTTGGCTGGCTCATAAAACGCCGTGAACACTGTGGAGCGACCCCTTGAAAGTCACGCGGGAAAGCCGCCGTTCGCACTGGTAGGGCGAGACTCCGTCGAGCCCCGTTTCGAGCGTAGCGAGGCGAGTGAAAAGAGCTTCTCCCCGGACACGGCACGACTGAGATGCTCGCTACGCGCGCGCCGCTGCGTGGCAAATGGGGTTCGACGGAGTCTCACCCTACCGACCGCCGCGCGCGCCCCTACGGCTTCACCACCACCTTGCCCAGCACCTGCCGGCTGCAACGCAGCTCGAAC
>JAYTIO010000074.1:0-3793 GCA_043731805.1 Pedosphaera sp.
CGCGCTGGTCTGCACGTTCTTCACCTCGTTCACCGGCGCGAGCGGCGTGACCATCCTCGCGATGGGCGGCCTGCTCATGCCGGTGATGCTCGCGGCGCGCTACTCGGAGCGCAACGCCCTCGGCCTGCTCACCGGCTCGGGCGCGCTGGGCTTGCTCTTCCCGCCGTCGCTGCCGCTGATTCTCTACGCCATCATCGCCGGTTCGAAGGCGCAGGCGGCGGGCGTGACCATCGAGAAAATGTTCCTCGCCGGCCTGCTGCCCGGCCTGCTGCTCGTGGCGTTAACCGCGTGGTGGGGCGTGAGCCGGGGGCCGAAGGACGCCAGCGACCGGCCCAAGTTCTGCGGTGCCACGGCGCGTGCCGCCATGTGGGAAGCGAAGTGGGAACTCGCCGTGCCCTTCGTGGCGCTGGGCGCGCTCTTCGGCGGCATCGCCACGCCGGTCGAAGCGGCGGCGGTCACAGCGCTTTATGTCTTCATCGCTACCGTCTTCATCCACCGCGACCTGAAGCTGACCACCGACATCCCGCGCGTGCTGACCGAGTGCGGCCTGCTCGTGGGCGGCGTGCTGATGATTCTCGGCGTCGCGCTGGGGCTGACGAACTACCTCGTGGACGCGCAAATCCCCGACAAGGCCGTCACCTGGGTCACGGGCACGATTCACTCGAAGTGGGTTTTTCTCCTCGTGCTGAACGTGCTGCTGCTGCTCGTGGGCTGCTTCATGGACACCTTCTCCGCCATCGTGGTCGTCGTGCCGCTGCTCGTGCCGCTCGGCTCCGCGTATGGAATCGACCCGCTGCACCTCGGCATCATCTTCCTCGCGAACATGGAGCTAGGCCTGCTCGCGCCGACGGTGGGCATCAACATCTTCCTGGCCTCCTACCGCTTCAAGAAGCCCGTGATGGAAGTCTCGCGCGCCGTGCTGCCGATGCAGGGTGTGCTCATCATCGGCGTGCTGCTCATCACCTACTTCCCGCCGCTGACGACCTGGCTGCCGGGGTGGTTGGGGAGGTAACGCCACGCGCGCAGCCGCAGCGCGTTGCCGATGACCAGCACGTCGGACAAGCCCATCGCCGCCGCGCACAAGACCGGACTCAGCAAACCCAACGCCGCCAGCGGCACGGCGGCGGCGTTGTAGAAGAACGCCCAGAAGAGGTTTTGCTTGATGGTGCGGAGCGTCGCTTGCGCCAGGCCGAGCGCCTCGGGGATGGCTTGGATGTCGGACTGGAGCAGGATGATGTCCGCCGCCTCGCGGGCCACGTCGCTGGCACGCGCAACGGCGATGCCGAGGTCCGCTTGTTCCAACGCCGGCGCGTCGTTGATGCCATCGCCGACGAAGGCGACGCGTTGGCCGCGCGCCTGGAGCTGCTGCACGATGCCAGCCTTCTGCTCCGGGCGGACTTCCGCGAAGACGTTCTCCTTGGCGATACCGGCCTGCGCGGCGATGGCGGTGGCGGTTTGCGCGTTGTCGCCGGTCACGAGGAAGACGACTTTGCCCTGCCGCTGCAAGCCCGCGACCACCTCGGCGGCGTGGGGCTTCAACTGGTCGCGCAAGGCGATGAGCGCGAGCAGCTCGGAGCCGCGCGCGAGACCGAGGACGGTTGCGCCTTGGGAAGTCCACTCGGCGACGAAGGGCCTGGGCTCCACGCGCACGCCCACTTCCGCCAGCCAGCGCAAGGAGCCGAGGCGGAGAACCGTGCCTTCGCTCGTGGCTTCGATGCCGGAGCCGCGAACTTCTCTCCACGTAGCCGCCGAGGTGAGGAGGCGGATTTTGTCGCCGCCCGCACCGTCCGCCTCCTCACCTCGGCGGCTACCAGCGGCGGCGATGGCACGGCTCAAGGGGTGATTCGAGGGCGCGGCCAGCGCGGCGGCGAGTTCCTTGACTTGCTCCGCACCGGGTTTCACTTCATGCACCGCCGCCACCGCGAGCTTCCCCTCCGTCAGCGTGCCGGTCTTGTCGAAGAGCACGGCGGTGATGCGGCCGCTCTTCTCCAGGGCAGCGCCGTCGCGAATCAAGATGCCGCGCCGCGCGGCCGCGTTCACGCCGGCCATGATGGCGGCGGGCGTCGCGAGGCCCATCGCGCACGGACACGCGACGATGAGCACGCCCGCCGCGTGGATGAAGGCGGCGGCCAGCGGCGACGCGGGAAAATGCTCCGGCTTCAGAAACGGCAGCAGCGTCGTGGCCGCGTGCAAGGCACTTTCGTAAGCTAGTCCCCACCAAAGCCCCGTGCCCAGCGCCACGAGCACGACGATGGGCACGAACACCGCGCTGACTTGGTCGCCGAGCTTCTGAATGCTCGCGCGGCTGGACTGCGCGCGTTGCACGACGGTGATGATTTGCGCGAGCGCGGTGGCGTCGCCGGTGGCGGTGACGCGGAGGACGAGGCGACCGTTTTGGTTCACGGTGCCGCCGTAGAGTTTTGCACCGGGAGATTTTTCGACGGGGAGCGATTCACCCGTGAGCATCGCTTCGTCCACGGCGGACTGGCCTTCGAGGACTTCGCCGTCCACCGGCACGCGGTCGCCGGGGCGCAGGGCGACGCGGTCGCCGGGCATGAGTTCGGCCACGGGGACTTCGCTTTCCGCGCCGGTGGCGTCGAGGCGGCGGGCGGTTTGCGGGGCGAGGTTCAGCAACGCTTTCAGCGCGCCGGCGGCGTGGGCGCTCATGCGGGCTTCGAGCCAGTGGCCGACGCTGATGAGCGTGATGATGGCGGCGGCCTCCATGAAGTAGAGGTGCCCGTGCCAGTCGCTGAAGAGCGCCCACGCGCTGAAGCCGAAGGCCGTGGTGGAGCCGAGCGCGACGAGCGTGTCCATGTTCGAGCTGCCCACGCGGAGCTGCCGCCACGCGCCGAGGTAGAAGCGCGCGCCGCACACGGCTTGCACCGGGAGCGCGAGGGCGAAGGCGGTCCATTGAAACCAACGTTCCATGCCGAGCCCGAAGGCCCATTCGCCGAGCATGAGCAGCAGTGTGACTGCGCCGCCGAGGACCACGTTGAACTGCCAGCCGGTGAGCGGAGACCAGGGGGAATGCGGAATGCGGAGTGCGGAATGCGGAATGGGGGAGGCCTCGAAGCCGGCGGTTTGCAGGGCGCGGAGGATTGGCTCTGGCGAGGGTTTGGCACCCGGCTGCCAGCGGACGGTGGCGCGGGATTGTTCGAGGCTGACCGTGACGCTGGCGAGGTCGGGGAGGGCTTCGAGTGCGGCGGTGGCTTTGCGGACGCAGTTCTGGCAGTTCAAGCCGCGCACGGAGAACTCTGTGGTGCTGGGTTCAGCCGCCGGAGTGGGCGGGTCGCTTGGGCTGGGGCAGGCGCAACTCATGGGGGACACTAAGCCACAACCGAAGCCGGGGCACACGCGCGCACTCCACACTCACACCATCTCCGGCACATGAAAATTCTCGGAGGGCTTGAAGCGCGGGTTGCCATCCGCGCCTTCGATATACTCGAAGACCTTGCCCTCGAAGTTGCGCAGGACCACGCGGTCGGAGTTGCGGCTCAGGACGTAGTCGGGGTTCACCGGCACCTTGCCGCCGCCGCCGGGGGCATCAATGACATACTGCGGCACGGCGTAACCAGTCGTGTGGCCACGCAGGGATTTCATTATCTCCAACCCCTTGCGCACGCTTGCGCGCAGATGGGCGCTGCCGGCGATGAGGTCGCACTGATAGACGTAGTAGGGGCGCACGCGGCAGATGAGGAGCTTCTGCACGAGCGCCTTCATCACGACGGGGTCGTCGTTGACGTGCTTGAGGAGGACGGACTGGTTGCCCAGCGGGATGCCGGCGTCGGCGAGG
>JAYTIO010000075.1:0-7164 GCA_043731805.1 Pedosphaera sp.
ACCAACGGCCCGACTTCCCAGACCCTTCACCAACGGCTGCACCGCTCCGGCGTCATTGCCGTGCTCGTGATTGACGCGGCCGACGATGCCGTGCCCGTCGCCAGGGCTTTGCTTGCCGGCGGAGTGGACTGCATCGAGCTGACCCTGCGCACGCCCGTGGCGATGGCGGCGTTGCGCTGCATCCGTGCCGAAGTGCCGGAGCTGGTCGTGGGCGTCGGCACCATCCTCACGCCGCAGCAGGTCAACGAGGTCCAGGCCGCCGGGGCCGCGTTCGGCGTGGCTCCTGGCATGAACCCCCGCGTGGTGGCGGAGGCGCAACGCGTGGGGCTGCCCTTCGCGCCCGGCATCTGCACGCCCACGGACATCGAACTCGCCCTCGAACAAGACTGCCGGCTGCTAAAGTTTTTCCCTGCCGAACCGTGCGGCGGCCTCGCGTATCTGCGCGCCATCGCCGCACCCTACGCGCATCGCGGCGTGAAATACATTCCACTCGGCGGCGTGTCTGCGGACAACGCCGAAGTGTATTTGAAAGAACCTTCGGTCCATGCGCTCGGCGGCTCATGGCTGGCACCGCGAGAGTTAATCCAACGCCAGGACTGGCCGGCCATCACCGCCCACGCCAGCACGGCCGCCGCCATCGTGAGGCGCGTGCGCGGAGGCGCGGCGTGACCTTCGGTGGGAGATCATGGGCCGGCTGGTTGGCCGGTGCTAGCCGGTCGCTGCGCCTTCGGAGTTCGGGTTGAATTCGCGCCGCCGCCCGTTAGCCTTGCCGCCGTGAACTCCGCCCGCCGCCTCCTCCTGCCGCTGCTGCTCTCGCTCTTCGCCGCCAGCTCCGTGGGCGCGCAAAGCGATTGGGATGAACCGTTGCCGCCGCACCGGATTGCCGACCGCCTCTATTACGTCGGCTCCAAAGGCCTTGCCTCCTACCTCGTCACCAGCAGCCAGGGCCACATCCTGATCAACTCGAGCTTCGACCGCACCGTCCCCATCATCCGCAAGAACGTCGAGCTGCTCGGGTTCAAATTCACCGACCTCAAGGTGCTCCTCGCCAGCCATGCCCACTCGGACCACGTCGCGGGCCACGCGCTCATCAAGGAGCTGACCGGCGCGAGTATCGCGGTCATGGCCGGGGATGCCCCGGTGATCGCCAGCGGAGGCAAGGGCCAATACCTTTACCAGGAGGGCTGGAAGCCGTGTGCCGTGGACCGCGTGCTCAAAGATGGCGACACCGTCACCGTCGGCGAATCCACGCTCACCGCCCGCCACACGCCCGGGCACACGCGCGGCTGCACGACCTGGACGATGCAGGCGACGGACGCCGGCAAGTCCTGGCGGGTCGTCATCATCGGCAGCCCCAACGTCAACCCCGGCTACCAGCTCATCACCAACCGCGACTACCCGGAGATCGCGGAGGATTACGCCCGGACCTTCCGGCTGCTGAAGGCGCTGCCCTGCGACATCTTCCTGGGTGCCCACGGCAACTACTACGGCATGGAAGCAAAGGTCGCCCGCCTCCAGAAGGAGCCGAACACAAACCCCTTCGTGGACCCCGCCGGCTACCGTGCTTACGTGGAGAACCGCCACCAAGCTTTTCAAACCACCGCCCAAGAGCAAAAGAAGTAAAGCGCCCCGTCCCCAAAGCCATGAACTCACCCAGCGAATTCTCCCGCCGCCAAGTGCTCCAGACCAGCGCCACCGCCTTGGCCGGAGCCGCGCTGGCTGCGGCCAACTCCACGTTCGCAGCCGAGGCCGCCGCGTCTAAGCCGCTGCGCATCGGCGTCATCTCGGCCACCAATCGAGGCCAGCCGCAGTCGCGCAACGGCCACACCTGGCACTTCGCCCAATACTTCCATCCCACGATTGACCTCGATGCGTTCTGCAAGTTCGTGGACCCCGGCTCGGCGGAGTTCTTCCGCAAGTATGTCCGCCACTCGCGCTACACGTTCGACCAGTTGCCTTTTCCCGACACCAAGATCACCCACTACTACGACGCCAACGCCAAGGACGCGGCGGACTTCGCCAAGGCCTTCCCCGGCGTGCAGGTCGCGCCGTCGGTGGCCGAGCTCGTGGATCAGGTGGACGCCGTCTGGCTGGGCGATGCCTCGGGCTGCGGGGACGACCACTTTGATCTCGTGGCCCCCGGCCTGCGCAAGGGCCTGCCGACCTTCTGCGACAAGCCCATCGGCGAGACGCCCGCCGGCACGCGGAAGATTCTGGAGTTCGCCCGCCAATGCAAAACGCCGATCATGTCCTCCAGCCTCTTCCGGCACGAGTGGGGCACGGAGGCCGCGCTGCGGATGCGCGACTCCGGCGAGTTCGGGCCGATTGAGTATCTCGTCGCCAGCCTCCAGAGCGGCTACACGGACAACGGCTGGATGGTCTACGGCCAGCATCCGGCGTGGATGGTGATGACGCTGATGGGTGCCGGCGTTGAAGCGGTCAGCCTCTATGCGCGGGGTCACTCCGGTCACGCCCGCGTCACCTTCGCGGACCGGATGCCGGCGGACATCTGGTATGGCCGGCCCAACACGCCCTTCATCTACAACCACACCGAGGTTCACTTCCAAAAGCGCAAGTTCGAATACTCGCCCGCCATCGAGGGGGACTTCTGGTATGGCCATCACTACGAAATGTTCCGCATGGCCGCGACATTCCGTGAAATGGTCCGGACCCGCCGCGAACCGGTGCCACACCAGGAGATTCTCGAAGTCACGGCGATGATCCACGCCGGCGCCAAATCCCGTGGGGAACAAAGCCGACTCGTGAGGCTGGCCGAGGTGATGTGAGTCTGCCGGCGGCTTGGCCGAACACCTCCCGACTCGTAGGGGGGAGCGACCCACGGCCAGCGCCTGCTGCTCCCCGAGCAGCCGGACCTGACGCAGAGAACCGGAAACCACCGTGACGCGGAGTCGGTCAGCAGGGTGGCCTGATACCACCCACCTCTAGTGAGTGGACTTTTTTCACCGAGAAAACGGCTGGCTTGGTGTTGAGCCGTGCGGCTCGGTGCCCATCGTGCCCGTCCGGGGTTGCCCAATCTCCGCTTCGGAGTCCGGGTTCAGAAATAACGCGTGCCGACTTTTCCCCTCAAAAATGTAAAACGCGGGAGGCTGTTGCCAGCCTCCCGCGTGCGAAATCTTAAGTGCGATTAGTAACGGTCGCTGCGCTCGCGACCACCACCGCCACCGCCACCACCACTGCCGCCGCGGTCGCCGCGATAGCCGCCGCCACCACCACCGCCGCCACCACCGCCGCCACCACCGCGGTAGCCGCCACCGCCACCGCCACCGCCACCGCCGCCGCGATAGCCACCACCACCACCGCCCCCAGCCGGACGCTCTTCACGAGGACGGGCGACATTCACGGTGAGGTCGCGCCCACCGACGTTCTTGCCGGCCAGGCCTTGGATGGCCTTTTCGGCCTCTTCAGCGGAGGACATGGTCACGAAGGCGAAGCCGCGGGACTTACCCGTCATGCGGTCCATCATGAGGTTGACTTCCATCACCGTGCCGAACGCGGCGAACGCGTCCTGCAGGTCGTTTTCGGTTGTAGAGAACGCGAGGTTCCCCACGAACAGTTTGTTGTTCATTGATGATTTGCTCCTGTCGCCCTACTGCTCCGACTGTTCCCGAACACCGGGTTTCAAATCATCACTGAACTGCGTTCACCTGACGATTCACCAAATCCTGCAACCGGTGCGACCGAATGCGGCGGGATAGTTGAAGGAAGCGCGGCGGTTTGGCAATAGCGGATTTTGGGCGTTATCCGGGGGAAATGCCCACTGCTCGCTGCCGGTGCCGGGTCAAGCACCACGAGCCGCCCAGGGCCACTCACCCTGGGCCGGCGGCTGCCAGCCGCCGCGTTGCAGGTGGGTGGTTTGAACCCGAATTCCTAAGTTCAGCCGCGAAAGCGCGCAAAGCACACGAAGCAGCCGAGGTGGAACTGACTCGGACCGGGACTGTTTCTAGCCGGCCCGTCCGGCTGGCAGCAGCTTGGCTTTGCGTTCTTTGCGCCCTTTCGAGGCCATCCCATTTCGGAGTTCGGGTTGAATCGCTCGGGTGCCTCCGCCGCCCAGGGGCGGCGGCTGGAAGCCGCCGGCACGGATCCGCTACTTCAGCGTCGTGACGAAGGCGATGATGTCGGCGATCTCCTGCGGGCTGAAGATGTCGCCCATCGGGGGCATCGGGGAAATCTGCGGGTTCTTCGCCGTGGCATTGGGGTCTTTGAAGCCGTCGGCGATCACGGCGCTGGGCTCCAGCAGGCTTTGCCGGATATAGGCCACATCCTTGCGGGTGGCAATGCCGTCGAGGGCGGGGCCGACGGTGCTGCCCTGGCCTTTGAGGCTGTGGCAGAGGATGCAGGCGGCGGCGTGCTTGAAGAAGATGTCCGCGCCACGTTTGGCATCGGCGACGATGGGCTTGCTCGCGTCTTCGAGCGGGAGCAACTCGACGAGCTTCACGTCATCCCAGTAACCATCGCCCTTGGCCACGTGGAGGATGTTGATGCTCGCCTTGGTCCGGTCGCCGCTGTGGAACGTCGTGTCCACCTCGGTCCAGTCCGACTCGCGGCGGGTGACGCGCTCGGTCTCGATGCGGCCAATGTGGTCGTTCAAGCTGACTTTGCCGCTGGCCAGTGCGTGGGTCTTCACCCAGCCGGAGAGGCGGTATTGGCTGTTGGGCTTGAGCGTCACGTCGGCGTAAAGGCTGGTGTCCGCGTCGCCGCGCGAGATGCAACGGACGGCTTGCTTGCCGCCGTGGAAGGACTTCGCGTCGGTGACGACCGTCCACTCGACGTCCTTGTTCGCCGGGCGGTTGCCGTAATCACGGCGCGTCCAGCCCTCGGGCAAACCGCCGCTGCCGATGACCTCGAAGCCGGGGTTCGGCAACAGATTCGGGCCTTCCTTGTAAGCCTCGGCCTTGTGGATGCGTGCGAGCAGGCGGCTAGCCTCGTTCAACCACTCGTTGGTCTGCACCACCGGGTTCCTGGCCAGGCTGCCGGCGACGGTTTGAATCTCCTTGGTCGTGCTGAACTCGGCGAGCTTCACGAGGCCCGCGAGCCGGGTGAGCAGGTCGCGGTCGCTCACCACCCCGGAACTGAAGAAGAGGGAAACGGCGCGGCCATCGTGGCCCAGCGCCCGGGTGGCGTTGCGGCGGACGCCGGCATCGGGATGGGACAAGGCGGCGCGGTGCGTGGCGTCGTCGAGTTGGCCCAGGCCGTGCAGGGTCCAGAGCGAATGCAAGGCGGCCAGCGGCGCGCTGTTGGTCGCGGCCTGCTTGAGCGCGGGGACGGCGGCGGTTGCCTTGCCCTCGACAAGCAAGCGCTGCGCGGTGAGCCGCCAGAACGGGTTATCGCTTCCTAGCGCGGCGACGAGTTGGGCCGGGGCCGCACCCTTCAGCGACATGACGGCGGGCTGCTTCGCCTGCTCCCAGACGACGCGATAGATGCGGCCACGGGCGTGGTCGCGCAGGACGTTCTCGTGCGCGCCGCCCACGCCGGTCTTTGCCGCGAAGCCGCCGCGCTCGACGCTGGGTGTGGGGTTGTGCTGGATGATGAAGTTCTGAAAGTCCGCGACCCACACCGCGCCGTCGGGGCCGACCTCGGCGAAGACGGGCGACATCCATTCGTCGCTGCTGGCCACGAGGTTGAAGCCGTCCTTCGCGGTGTAGCCTGCGCCGTCGCGCTGCACGTCCATGAGCGAGACCGTCTTCATCGTCGGCTCGCAGACGAGCGCCTTGCCCTGCAAGCGCGCGGGCAAATTCCCCGAGTGGATGAACGCGCTGCCGGCCGCCGCCGTGAAGCCGCCCATCACGTCCACCTGCCGGAAGTTGGGCGTGATGGTGTGGCACTTGTCCTCGGTGTTGATGCGTTTGGCGGTCATCACGCGCAGGCCCTTCGGCACGAGCGTGGCGGGGATGCCGCCGAAGAAAATCGGCGCGTTGTTGGCCGTGCCGCCGAACTGGTCGCCGAACTCGTTCGCGCTGTGTCCCCAGGAGTTGTTCGAGAACTGGTGGAGGAATTCGAGCGCCGAGCCGTCGGCCTTGAAGCGATACGTGCCCATGCCAAACTGCTTGTCCACGCCGCCCACCGTGCCCTTGAAGCCCGAGTAGCCCACGCAGCCGTAGAGCCAGTTGTCGTGGCCGTAGTGGAGGTTGTTGGCCTGCGCGTGCGTGTCGTTCACGCCCCAGCCGGTCATGATTTCCTGCCGCACGTCGGCCCGGTCATCGCCCTTGGTGGACTTGAGGAAGAGGAAGCGCGGCGGCTGCGCGACGACGATGCCGCCGTTGGCGAAGACGAAGCCGGTGGGGATGTTCAAGTGGTCGGCGAAGACGGTGAACTTGTCGGCCTTCCCATCGCCGTCCGTGTCCTCGCAGATGACGATGCGGTCGTTGCCCAGGCCGTCGGGCTTCACGTCGTGCGGGTAATCGCGTGTCTCGGCCACCCAGCAACGCCCGCGCTCGTCCCACGCCATGAAGATGGGCTTGCCGATGTCCGGCTCACTGGCGAAGAGCTCGAGGCGCAAGTCCGGCGCGACCTGCGTGCGTTCCTTACTGCCCTTCACGCTGAAGGGATGCTGAAAGGTGAGCGGCTGCGGACGCTTCTCGTAGTTGGCGACCGTCGGGCTGGCCTCGCGCTGCTCGGGGTCACGCTGGGCGAGGAACTTCTCCCACTCGCCGACGCGCTTGGCCCCGGCGGCCGCGAGGAGCTTGGGCTTGGCGGCGCTGGCAAAACCTTCCGCCGTGGCATCGCCGAGCGCAGCGGCCTTGAGCAACTTCGCCGCCGGCACGCCGTTCAAAGCCGGGAAGCTGTCCGCCGGCGCATCGAGCACCACGGCATCAAACTTCGCGACGAACTCCGGCGTCACCGCCGCAGGCGACGGCGCATACTCGAACCAGATCGCGTCACGCCCGAGGCCGCGCATGAGCGCATGGCAAGTCATGCGGGCGGCGCGGTCCTCCGTGCCGCAGTAGAGCACGCGGAGCGGGGTGGCGGTGGCGGTGACGGCCAGCAAGGCCGCGAACGTGACGAGGAACAATTTCTTCATAAGGCTAAAAGCAGGCGGAGAGTAAGCAGGCGGGAGCGGGCGGGACAAGCCGTCGAAAGGCCAACTGCTGGCCGCGCAATGGAGCGCAGCCCCGGCCTTTCTAAAACTGAAATTGCGGGTTGCTG
>JAYTIO010000076.1:0-9222 GCA_043731805.1 Pedosphaera sp.
GAAGTTCAAGGACAACGTGGACAGCGTGCTCTTCGGCACCGACAGCTTCTGGCAGGGCGTGGACGTGCCGGGCGAGGCGCTCTCGAACGTCATCATCACGCGCCTGCCCTTCGCCGTGCCGGACCATCCGCTCATCGAGGCGCGCATCGAGGCCATCGAAGCGCGCGGCGGGAATGCCTTCAGCGAGTTCAGCCTGCCCGAGGCCATCCTGAAATTCCGCCAAGGCGTCGGTCGCCTCATCCGCACCAAGACCGACCGGGGAATCGTGGTCGTCCTCGACAACCGGGTGCTCAACAAGCGCTACGGCCAAGCCTTTCTGGATGCGATTCCCAAGTGCCCCGTGGAAGTGGTGTGACGCAGCCACCCGCAGGCCGCAGGGGCAGTGGGATTTGGCAGCAAGATGGGGGCAGAAAAATGAAGCGGGGAGGGAAGCGATGTTCAGTTGCTGCCGATTGCTTCGACCTCCGCCTGCCATCCCTTCTGCTCGCTCCCCATTTTCCTGCCCCCATCTTTCTGTCCAACGGCTCCGCCTGACTGGCTACTTCTTCCCGGGCGGGTTGGATTCGAGCCAGCGTATGGCTTGCTCAATGTCGCGCACCTCGTCGGCCGTGCCATGCACTACGAGCGCGCCGGTCTGCGGGTTGAACTGAACCTGCGTGGCGGAGTTCGTCGCGCCGAGGCTGGTCACGCCGGCTTGGAGGAAGAACTGGCGGACGAGCGCGTTGGCCTCGGTGGCGGTGGGTTGGCCAGCGGGGACGGTGGCGGGGACGGTCACGCGCACGGGACCGGTGATGCCCGGCTGGTTCTGGCTGGCTGCGCTCCGAGGATTGACGCTACTCAGCCCAAGAGTGGCCACCACACCGCGCAAGCCCTGCATGAAAGTGTCCGGGTTCACGCGGAAGGTGCGGGAGAAGTAAGCCCCGCCCGGCCCGCGCGGGATGAAGGCGATGGCGTATTCCTCCACGCTGAACCGCGTGGGCACGTCGGCGGTCTTGCAGATGACATCCAGCACTTGGCGGAGCGTGAGATGCCTGAGTGGCGTGCTCAAACGAACCAGCCCTTCACTCAACGCCACCGGCTGCGCGGGCGGAACGGGATTGCCGGTGGCATCCAGCAACGGCGCAGGCCGCGCCGTGTCGTTGATGAGGAAGTTCACGCCCTTCAGCTTCGGGTCCGGCTCGGGGTCGAACTTCCGCACGTCCGCATCCAGCCGCTTCACCACCTCCGCCAGCGGCACCCCGTCGAAGTGGACTTCCGGCAACACGATTTGGTCCAGCTTCCGGTTGAGGCCCTGCGCGCCCTTGCTGGAGTGCGTGAGGAAGGGGACTTGGGAGTTGGTCTTGGCGTAGGGGTTGGGGACGGGCAGGACGATGCTCTTGGGCGAGGCGGCGGCCAACTGCACAACCGTAGGTAACGAGGTGACGAGCCTCTGACTGGCGGGCGGGGTCTGGGGTTTGGCGTCTGGCGTCTGGGGAGAAGTGAGCCTCCTCACGTCGTCTCCTAAGGGGGCGGGCGTGTTCGTGCGGACAACAGGGAAAGCGCGGTAGGAGGCGTTGCCAATCGTGTCCACGTCGTTCGTGAAGTGCGGGCCACCGCCGGCCACGCGGCCCATGCTGCGACCCAATTGGCCGGGGCCGACCCAGAAGGAGTAGAGGCTGGCGTTCTTCAGGTGGAAGCGGAAGCGCACGGGCTTCCCGATGAGAGCGGAGAGGTCTTGCGCGCCGTTTTGCCAACTCACTCCCATGAGCGTCTGGTCGGCGGCGAGTGCGATGCTCGTCGCGCGAGAGAAACGCTCCAGTGCGTTGCCGTCCGTATCCAGGATCTCGATGCGCATCTCCCCATCCGGCGCGTTGGTCTTAAAGTTCACGAACATGAACTTCCCTGTGAAGGTCACGGGCTTGGTCGTCAGCACGCCACCTTCCGGCCCGGCGTCCAGCGAGGCGAAGCCGTCGCGACGCAACGTGGCGAGGCCAATGGCAGCCTGCTCCTGATGAAAGCCCGGCACGGTGATCCTTGGTCCGAAGTTGGTGATCTTCCCGCCGAAGTAGCAGTAGAGGTTGCGCCCGACGACCATGAAGCCGTTGCGCAGCGGGTGCATGTCGGTCCACTGCGAGCCGTCCGTTGGCACGGGCAGCGGGATGGCCGGTCGACCGGCTTGCGGCACCGGTTCCGTCCCGGCTCGCGCAAAGCCGAACTGTATCCCGTCCGTCCCCGCATCCCGGCTGAGGCTGACGCGGAGGCTCTCGTAATCGGTCGTCACGCGTCGGTGCGGCTGTTCCACCAGCGGGCCTTGGTGCGATTGGGCATGCATGGGAACCCAGTTGGTGCCGCTCGGCGAATGATAGTCCGTGAAAAATCTCGTCCCGTTCGCGAGACCGAGCATGAAAAGCTGGTTCGTCGCATCAAACCAGACGGACTCGAAGAACGGATGAAGCGGCGGGATTTGGTCGTGTCTGGCGAGCAGCGGTGTGTTTGAAAACAAAATCGGCTGGTGCCACGTGCGCTTGAGCGTGTTGCTCGCGATGAGGAAGTCGTCCACGAACAACTGCCGGCCCACGCTGATGTCCAAAGCGTTGGTAGGTGACGAGGTGACGAGTCTCTGACTGGCCGTGATTTCGGCGCGCAGCTTGCGCTGCGCATCGCCCAGGCGAGCACGGGCGTCACGGTCAAACTCACCGATGCGGACTTCGATCTGCTGCAACTCCCCGAGCTTGGCTTCCGCAGCCTTCTTGCGTTTGTCGCGCTCCTCGATGGACACGGCTCGGTCAACGGCGCTCTCGATCAGCTTTTTGTAATCGCCCTCGGCTCGCTGGTGCTCGGCGAGCATGGCCTTGCGCTGCTCGTCCATTTCGCGGGTCAAGGCGGCGCGCTGGGACAGACGCGCCCTACCTTCCTCCTCCGCCGTAGGTGACGAGGTGACGAGTCTCTGACTGGATTCCGCATTCCGCGTTCCGCGTTCCGCATTTGATTGGAGACTCCTCACGTCGTCACCTACGGGAGTCGGGGCTTTCTTCGCCTGCCACCACTTCGCCACGATGCCGGACGGGGCTTCGCCGGCAGTGCGGTTCGCGGCGCAGCCGGGGAGCAGCGCGAGGGCGGCGAGGGCGAGGAGGGCGACGGCGGTTTGCAACGCGAGGCGGGCGCGGCTGGGCGCTTGCCAATCGCGGCGCGGGAGGGCGAGGAGGCGCTCGACGCGGCGGCCGAGTTGCGAGCGGAAGCCGGCCATGCCCAGCGCGGCGCGCGGGCAGTCGGCGGCTTCGTGGCCGAGGACGAGAAGACATTCCGCGAGGACGACGGGGCCGTTGGGCAGCGCGAGGCTGGCGTCGTCGGCTGCGAGTTCGCCGGCGATGCGGTGCTGGCGGCGCGCGACCCACACGAGCGGATGCCACCAGAGCGCGGCGGTGACGAGGTCGGCGAGGAGTTGCCAGAGCGGGTCGCGCGCGGCGAGGTGCGCCAGCTCGTGCGCGAGCATCACGTCCTGTTGCACGGGGGCGAAGCGGGCGGTGAAGTCGCCGGGCACGGCCACGCCGGGTCGCACCCAACCGAAGGCGGCGGGGGTGCGGAGGCGTTCGCTGGTGAGCACGCGCACGCGGCGGCGCAGGCCGAGTCGCGCGGCAAGGGCGGCGACGCGTTCGCGCAACGCCTCGGCAGCAGGGAGGAAGTGGCGGAAGCGTAGCCACGCGAAGCCGGCGTGCGTCCACGCGGAGCGCGCGAGGAGGGCGGCGAGGCCGGCGAGCCAGACGGCGGCGGGCCAGAGCGGCGGAGCAGGTGGGAGAGTGGGAGAGTGAGCGGGTGGGCGAGCGGCGGGGCGTTCGGTTTCAAATGGGGAAACATCGGGCGCAGGAACCCCCGCACCCCGGCCCTCCCCCAGTGTGGCGAGGGGAAAGCGTGGCGGCGGGTTGGCGGACAGTTCAGCGGCGGGAGTTGCGGGCGAGGGGAACAGGGCGGGCGGAGCGAAGGCCTTGGCCCACGTGGCGCGGAGTTGGGCGGGGAGCTGGCTGCTGGTGCCGGTGAGTTCGGCGGCGAGCAGGCCGAGGAGGGCAACGAGCACGGCTCGCCAGAGCGAGCGGCGCGTGGCAGCAGCGCGGAGGAAGGGTTGCCACGCCAGCGCGGCGAGGACGACGACGGTGGCTTCCAGCGCGAGCCAGCCAAGCGGGGTGGCCCACGGGCCGAGAGGCGGATTGAGGTTCATAGAAGAAGGCGGTTTGCCACAAAGAGGCGCAAAGAGCACAAAAGGAAGTCGGCGGATGAAGCTGTTCCCCTTTGCGCCTTCTGTGCCCTTTTGTGGCTAATCAGGTTTGTGTTCACAGACGTTGCTTCCGGGCGGCGATGAGTTTTTCCAGCTCGACTAGTTCGGCTTTGCTCGCGTCGCGGGTGTCCAAGAGGTGGCTGACGGCTTCGGCGAGGGAGCCGGCGAAGAAGCGGTCCACGAGGTGGTCGGCGACGTTGCGGGTGACTTCGTCGGCAGCGACGGCGGCACGGTAGATGAAGCTGCGGCCCTCGGTGCGATGCCGGACGAGCCGGCGGTCTTCCATCTTGCGCAGCATGGTGGCGATGGTGGTGTGAGCGAACTCAGTGCTGCCGCCGAGTGCCTCGTGGACGGCGGCGACGGGGGCCTCGGCCTTGTCCCAGAGCACCTGGAGGATGCGGAGCTGGAGGTCGCCGAGGCGGTGGGTGGGGGGTTGGGGCATGGGGAGAGTTTCGAGTTTTGGGTTTTGAGTTCTGGGTTGGTGGTGACGACGACCGGGTTAATACTACTTAGGTAGTTGTAGCGTCAAGGGGGATTTCCCGAGCCGGACATCAGAGGGCGTAACCGGACACACGCAGCGCAGACGGGGCCGAAGCGCTCGTAGCGCGGGCAGGGCTGCCCGCGCTCCGCTCACTTGCCGATGCAGAACTGGCTGAAGATGGAGTCGAGCAGGTCCTCGGTCGTTGTCTTGCCGACAATCTCGCCGACGGCGTTGACGGCGATGCGGAGGTCCAGGGCGACGAGTTCGAGGGAACGGTCGTGGCGTAGCGCGTCGGCGGTGCGCAAGGTCGCGGCGCGGGCGCGGAGCAAGGCGTCTTGGTGGCGGGAGTTAATCATCACCTGGAGCATCTCGGCGCGGATCTCGCCGGCCCAGACGGTTTGCTTGATGGCGTCCTTGAGGGCTTCGAGGCCGGCGCCGGTGAGGCAGGAGACTTCCACAAGAGCGCGGACGCCCACGTCCGCAGCCGCTTCCAGCCCTGCGCGAGGTGCTGCGGACGTGGGCGTCCGCGCTCCATCCGAAGGGCGGATCAAGTCCGCCTTGTTCAGCACCACGAGGCGTTGCTTCCCGGCAAACTCGGCGAGGAATTGCTCGTCCTCTGGCGAGAGCGGCTCGCTCGCGTCGAGCACATGGAGAATGAGTTCCGCCTTCGCCACCATTGCGCGCGTGCGGCGGATGCCTTCGCGCTCGATGTCGTCGCGCGACTCGCGCAGGCCCGCCGTGTCCACGAACACGACCGGAAGCCCGCGGATGTTCGCCGTCTCCTCGATGGTGTCGCGCGTGGTGCCGGCGATGGGCGAGACGATGGCGCGGTCGTGGCCGAGGAGTTGGTTGAGGAGCGAGGACTTGCCCGCGTTGGGCCGGCCAATGATGGCGGCGCGAATGCCGCGGCGGAGGATTTGCCCCTCGTTCGCCGTGCGCAGCAGCTCGTCCATGAAGGCCACGCCGCGCTCCAGCCGCGCGAGCAACTGCCCGCGCGTGTCCGGCGCGATGTCCTCGTCCGGGAAGTCAATATGCGCCTCGATGTGGGCGAGGGTTTTGACGAGGTCGTCGCGGAGCAGGTTGATGCGCTGCGAGAGCTTGCCGGCGAGCTGCTCGCCCGCTGCCGTGAGCGCCAGCTCGGTGCGTGCGTGGATGAGGTCGGCCACGGCTTCGGCTTGAGCGAGGTCGAGGCGGCCGTTGAGGAACGCGCGCTGGGTGAACTCGCCCGGCGCGGCCAGTCGCGCGCCGGCGGCGAGGAGGGCGTCGAGCACGAGCTTGGCGGGGAGCAGGCCGCCGTGGCAGGAGAACTCCACGGTGTCCTCGCGTGTGAAGGTGCGCGGCGCGCGCAGCACCGCCACGAGCACCTCGTCCACGAACCGCCCGTCCCGCTCGACGCGCCCGTAGTGAATGGTGTGCGACGCAGCGGCGGAGGGTTTCTGCGAAGTCTTGCCGACGGGGACAAACACCTTGTCCGCCACGGCCAGCGCCTGCGGCCCGGACACACGCAGAACCGCCAACCCGCCTTCCCCGAGCGGCGTGGCAATGGCGGCGATGGTGTCGGAGAGAAGGTTCAAGGTTTCACTTTCCAGGTTGGCGCGCGGAGACGGTGAACGCGCTATGGAGTGCGGCAACGCCGGATTCCAGGAGCGGCTTGGCAACGGTGTCGGGAAGCCAATTCAATGCAGGTCCTCGGGTGCGAGTTTGATACCGGCTGCGCGCAGAACTCGGTTCAACGCCGCTTTAGAACTGTCCGACAAACAAACGCGCTCAGACTTGTTGCCGCTAGTGATGTTCATGTAACCGCAGTAGTAGCAGATCAGTAGGTCGATTTCGTCAGTGCCGCGGCCGAGGCGGAGTGCGTGCCTTGGCTCGAAACAAAGAGAATCACCTGCAAAGTTATCATCAACGCTGGTCAACAGAGCTTGCAGAACTCGTGAACGCGTCGTTGCTTCTCCGAGCTCAACCTTTCCAAGCACTGGAAACCCGTGGAACTCGCCTTCAGAAGTTGGCGGGGGCGTGGACCGGTGACCTGGGTGCGGCCAGATGGAGTAGAGCGTCGCCCGCTCAGCCTGTTCGATGATCGCTCGCAGCTCTGGAGCCGGTCCCGTTGGAATCGGTTCCCCAAGTCGATGTGGAAAAGCCCAGAGGATCACATAGACGAACAGCAGGTGTGCGGAAAAAAGGAGGACACTGGCGATGACCGCCGACCACGGGCGGCGGAGCCATCGAACGCGAACGGCCAAACAGCCGACGAGCAAGACGACCGCAGGAATGCAGTAAAGCAGGTGCAGAAATTTCCCCACTAACACGAATCCTTCGACCACTCGGAATCGCACGAATGGCCGTGCGTAGATGAGGTAACGGTCGAATGTCCAAGCCAGAAACAGACTCACGACTGCCAAGAACAGCCACGGCAGTGCAGCACGGAGCCGGACCAAGCGAGCTTTTCGAGTTCCGGTCATGGCCGCACTTTCACTTCCGACACGTCCCCTTCTCCGGGTCCACGCCTGCGAGCCAGAGGCGGGCTTTTTCGTAGCTCTTGCGCTGGAGGTAGTGGCGGAGGTCGTGCGGGGTGCTCGGTGGCAACTGCGCCGCGAGCGCGTCCAGGCGGTCGAAGATGGGCAGCAGCGGGGGCGGCGGGGTCTCGGCGCGGCAGCGGGCCACGGCGGCTTCGAGCTCGCGCAGGGCGGCGAGGATTTGTTGCTCCGGCTCGGTCATGCGGGAGTGGTAGCCGGGGGCGGCAGTGAAACCAAGCCCGCGTTGGGGGAGAGTAATTAGTGTTTAGTGATTAGTCGCGTGCGCTCGGGCAGGAGGACTAATTACTAAACACTAATCACTTCCTCCTCGGCCTTGGCAACCCCGCCGCCCCCGCCATACTCCGCACGTGCAAACAACCGCCAGTCCCCGCCCCGTCCTCCTCGGCATCGAGGGCGGCGACACGCGCACGGTGGCGTTGCTGGCGGATGGAGAGGGGCGGCTGCTGAAGCGCGTCGAGGGCGGGCCGGCGAATTTCAAGCGGCTCACGGCGGCGCAACTGCTCCGCCGGCTGCGCGAGGTGCGGGCGGCGTTGAAGGGGTTTCCGCCGCCCGCCGCCATCGCCATCGGGCTCGCTGGCGCGCTCGGGGAGCCGGAGTGGCAGGGCCTCCGGGCCGCAGCCGGGAAGGTCTGGCCCGGCGTGCCGTGCTGCGCGACGCATGACTTGGAGACGGCGCTCACTGCCGCTCAAAGTTCAAAGTTCAAGGTTCAAGGTTCAAAGTCGTCGCGGGGCGGACGCGCTGCTTCAACTTTCAACTTTCAACTTTCAACTTTCACCCAAGTCCTCCTCCGCAGCGGCACTGGCTCGTGCTGCTTCGCGCGGGCGGCGGATGGGCGCACGGCGCGGTTTGGCGGCTGGGGGCACATCCTCGGCGACAAGGGCAGCGGCTATGAGATTGGCCTGCGGGCATTGAAGGCGTGCGTGTTTTACCTCGACCGCGATGGCGAGTGGTCGCGGCTCGGGCAACGCGTGCTCCGCACGTTGCAACTCAAGGAGCCGGGCGAACTCATCCCGTGGGCACAGGCCGCCAGCGTGGCGGACATCGCGGCGCTGGCGGTGGAAGTCTTCGCCGCCGCGGCGGAGCGCGACGCGATTGCGAAGGACATTCTCGCAGGCGCGGCCGCGAGCCTGGCGAAGGACGGCGTGGCCTGCGCGCGGAAGCTGGTGCAGGCGGGCGAGCCGGTGCGGTTCGTCCTGGCGGGCGGCGTGTTGCTGCGGCAGCCGAAGTTCGCGCGGGCGGTGGCGAAGGAGTTACGTGCGCGCTGGCCGAGCTGCGCGGTCACGCCGCTGGCGCGGGAGAGCGCGTGGGGGGCGGTCGCACTGGCGCGCGCCGCCGCTCAAGGCTTCGCGGAGGCCGGGCCGGCGGCCTTGAGGCTGAAGTCGTCGTAATGCACGTCCACCGGGTTGGTGGTGAGGCTGACGAGGGTCTTGTGGTCGTGCGCGATGCCCTCGGACTTGAAGCCGCCGGCGACCTTGCCATCAAGGGTGACTTCGAGCGTGTCGCCCTTGGTGCGGATGACGAGGGTGTGCCATTCCTGTAGGGCGAGCTGGACGGGGAGCTTGGTGTTCTTGGTGGCGAGCAGGGCCTTGTCCTCGGCGGTGAGCTCGCTGGGGGTAGCCTTCTTCTTGGCGTAGATGTCGTTGCGGAAGTTGCCGGTCTTCGCGTCGCCGATGCTCACGGCCGTCGGGCTGACGTTGACATTGCAGATGTGGCCGGCGTGCGCGCCTTTGAAGTCCTTGTCATCGAGCCAGACGTTGAAGCTCTTGGCCTTCTCGCTGACGAAGCGGAACGTCACCGCCACCTCGAGGTCGCGCTCGCCGGGGAAGCGGATGTTGTCCACCGCCGAGTGGTCGGAACCTTCCGGCGTGAGGCCGATGAGGATGCCGTCCTTGACCACGCTGCCGCTCTTGTAGTGGCCCCAGCGTGGCCCGAAAGCATTGCTGGAGAAATCGTCG